>JBKJPO010000296.1:0-10440 GCA_046595095.1 Chitinophagaceae bacterium | reverse complement strand
CTAAGCTGCCAATCTTGTTAATTACAAAAATTACAGTTCAAACTATTTCCCGAAAACCATTTCCCCGCCCACAAAAGTCATTACTACTTTAGTCGCAAGAATTTTCTCGCCGGGCGCCACCATCAAGTCCTGGTCTAGAACAACCAAATCGGCAAATTTTCCTTTCTCAATACTGCCTTTCTCCTTTTCTTCGAAATTACTTTTTGCTGCCCAGATCGTCATCCCTCTCAAAGCTTCCTTCCTGCTTAAAGCATTTTCCATTTGATAGCCGTCCTTAGGCCAGCCTTTAGCGTCTTTCCTGAAAACCGCTGCATAAAATGTTTTGATTGGACTAATATCTTCAACAGGGAAATCTGTGCCCAGGGGTATCCATTGATTCTGATCCAATAATTTTTTGAATGCATACGCGTTCTTTACGCGTTTATTTCCAAGCCGCTCTGTAGCCCAATACATATCCGAGGTAGCATGTGTAGGCTGAACTGATGGTATGATACTGTATTTACTAAACCAATTGAAATCATTTTGATTAACAACTTGTGCATGCTCAATTCGCCAGCGTAAATCATTTTTACCTTTCAAGTATTTTGCATAAGTCTGCAGGATCACCCGGTTACCTGAATCCCCGATAGCATGGGTGCAGATTTGAAAACCATTCTTATACAAGCGAGCTGCAACAGAATCAAAATGGGAAGCATTGCTTAGTAAGAAACCGTAGTGACCAGGATCGTCATCATAGGGCTCAATGAGGCAAGCACCCCGGGAGCCAAGCGCACCGTCGCCGTAAACTTTAAAAGATCGCACATGCATACGATCGGTTTTTATTATTCCCGATTTTTCCAGGAATAAAAAGTTCTCAGGTTTATCATTAAGCATAACAAACATTCGAATTTTCAATGAATTTTCATCCTGCATTTTCTGCATCAGTTGCATCATTGTAATATCAATGCCGCAATCAGAAACCGTAGTAAGTCCTGCAGCAAAACAATTTTGTTGACCCTCAAGCAATGCCCGGCTCCTAACCTCTTCACTTTGTGAGGGAATAATATTAGTAACCCTTTCGATTGCATAGTCAATCAACAAACCGGTAAGCTTTCCATTCTTCGTTACAATTTCGCCACCAATAAGTTTATCACCGGCCTGGATACCCCCAAGCTTAAGCGCTTGCTGGTTTGCAATAGCAGCATGATCATCAATCCGCTGTAATATGACCGGGTTGTCTGGAAAAATTGAATCGAGTTTATCTGAATTTGGGAATTCTTTGATCTCCCAGTCATTCTGATCCCAACCCCGCCCCTTTATCCATTGCCCTTTAGGAATATTTTTTTTGATCCGGAAAGAGTCAACGATTTTGACAACCTGATCCCAGCTCGAAGTATTGATAATCCCTGGTTGCTGTAAGAGGTTTGCGTATTTTTCAAGGTGTGAATGCGCATCGATGAAGCCGGGATAAATGAATTTTCCTTTAGCATCGATCAACTCGGTTGCATCATAATCTTTTAGCAACTTTTCTGATGTTCCTACCTCCACTATTTTTCCATGATGCACTGCAATAGCTTCGGCCCTGAAAAATGCTGAATCGACTGTATAAACGTTCGCATTATGGATAATGAGATCAACTTTAGTTTTGCAGGAAAAAATAAAAAAAGCGGTCAGGGAAAAAAAAATACTTTTCATTTTGTTTTTGTAAAAAGAATAAATGGTTTCAAATACTTCAACGATCACTGTAAAAACATAGGCGGATGTTTCTTATGGTGACCAGTTCTATCCTGAAATGCTTTGGCTGCAATAAGAATAGATGCTTCATCATATAGATTACCAACAAGTGTAATGCTCAATGGTGCCCCGGTTTTATTGAAACCCATTGGCATACAAACAACAGGATTGCCCGTTAAATTTGTAATTGATAATTGCCTCCCGGCAAATGTTGGTACGATGAGGACATCATAATTTTTCATAAAATCATTCATTGATTTACATAGGTTATAACGGTAACGGTTAGCCTGTATATATTCCACAGCGGGAATGAACCTTGAGCTTCGAAAACTATTTGGCCAGAAAGCCCGGTCCTGTCGCTCTATCAAGTCATCACGGTTTGTTCGTGTGAGTTCATCAAATGCTGCCGCACTTTCAGCACTCAGTATTATGCTGATAAGATTAACCGGGTACATGGCACTATCCTGGAAGATCACGGGTTTAAGCTTTACCCCCATGGCCTTATATTCGTCCAACACTTTCCACTCAGGCGCATCCTTGGGAAGGCGGTTAAAAAAGTTTACCGCGTATGCAATAGTGAGATCCTTAATATTTGATGTGGGGTCATAATTAAAGGCACGCTCGATGGCTCCCGCATCCTTACCATCTGTGCCTTTGAGATAAGCAAAAACTATAGCATCTTCTTCAGCGCTTCTGCAAATGGGCCCAACTTTATCCAGGCTCCAGCAAAGTACCATCGCCCCACTGCGGCTCACCGAACCGAATGTCGGTCTAAGGCCTGTAACTCCGCAACGGGTAGAAGGAGATACGATAGACCCAAGTGTTTCTGTTCCGATGGCAAAGGGTAATAACCCGGCAGAAACAGCTGCGGCAGATCCAGCAGATGAACCGCTTGAGCCTTGTAAAAGATTCCAGGGATTTTTTGTTGAACCCCCAAACCATTTGTTGTCGTATGCTAAAGCGCCCAGCGAAAGTTTTGCACACAATACTGCACCTGCATTTTTAAGTTTTGTATAAACAAAAGCGTCTTCATCTATTGTTTGTTCTTTGTATGGCGCAGATCCGAAGGTTGTTTTATATCCTTTCACCGCAAACAAATCTTTTAACCCATACGGTATCCCATGCAATGGCCCCCGATACAATCCCTCCTTTAAATCTTTATCAGCCTGCATAGCCTGTTTCATTGCCAAATCTTCGGTTAGCGTAATCACACATTGGAGGGTATCGCCCCATTTTTTTAGCCGCCCGATAAAGAATTTCGTAAGCTCAACCGAAGATATTTTCCTGCTTTTTATCAATGAGGCAAGTTCAGGTATGGAATAATAAGCAAGCCGGTTGCGGTCTGCGGGCAATTCAATATTAGTAGGCACTACAACTCTTACCAATGACTGTTTTACAGGCACTATCAAACCATGTGGTGCGGGGTTAAACGAAAACGGATATGGGATCTCGTTAGTCGGCAGGGTTTTATGCAGATTCCTATATATCACGTTGAGATCCCTAAGATTTCCTAATAAAGAATCCGTTTCAGGTGAAGTGAGTTCCAGGTCGTACCAGCGAGCAAAATCGCTTACCTGCTTTAATGAATCCTGTCGAACCTGCCCCTGGATATTGTAAAAGCTAAGGCATGAAAAAAGAAATAGTGTAATGATGATTCGCATAAAGTGTAGTTACAATTGGTATGAAAATATTTAGGCAGTGTGAATTATCTTCAAGTTACTACATCTCAAGCTTATCAACAGCCTGGATAGCTTTAAGCAAGCGTTCTTCATAATTACCCGAAACAATTTCCCATGGTACATCCTGGTTGATGATAATATCCTTATAAATCCTGAAAAGTTTTCGTCTCGATTCGATATCGGGATATTCCCTCAACTCATCTTTTACCCATGGAAGATCGATGTCGCATAAAAGATACAGTGAGTATTCACGAACCGCAATCTGTTCCAGGATCCAGGTATGGCATTTATCAAAAACAAATTCTGCCCAGACTTTCATAACATGCATATTCGTATCAATAAACAAGAGACCGTGTCTTGCTTCTTTTTCAATCTTTTCTTCAAGACCGAGTTGGCCTTTTGCAATCACGAGTAAATCCTCATAAGTATATTTACCCTTTGTTTTACCAAGATATTCTCTTGCATACTCGGGCACCCATACAGAATCATAATTTATGGCGAGTTGTTTGCAAAGCGTGCTCTTTCCTGTTGATTCAGGCCCTAGTATTACAATTTTTTTTAGCCCTGGCAAGATTTGATAGTTATTGGTTATTTATTAATGGTTAATGGGGTTGGTTCTTGCCTGACTTTTTTTCTCCAGGTAATAAGTCCCATTATCGCGAGTACCAAAAATACTAAGAACTGGAAGCTGGTAAATACTGCCCCTTTGTAAAAATATAACGGAATAGATGCCAGGTTGGTTATGATCCACCATATCCAGCTCTCAACTTTTTTTCTCGCCATCAATAACATCCCTGTATAAGCAGCTGCGGCAGCAAATGAATCTGCGAGTGGTACTGTGCTATTGCTATACGTTTTCAAACTAAAAAAAAGTACTGTCCAGCAAAGTGCAAAAAACCCTGTTGCAAGGCCCCATTCTTTTTTTGTAGATGCTGTAATTTCTAATTGCTTTTTTTGCCCGGGCCCTGTATTTTTTGACCATAGATACCAGCCATAAATGCTCATTATGGTGTAAAATATATTCACGCTTGCTTCGGCATATAATCCCCACAAAACAAAGCAGAGATATGTGTAAATAACAGTGCTGACAAGGCCTATAGGATACACCCAGATATTCTCCATCCGGGATAAGATTACACTGGCTATGCCGAATACTACGGCAATGTATTCCAATATGGGAGTTTGCTTCATCCCATCAACAAACTGCTGCATGAATTCCTGTGGTGACAAATAAGCGAATTGAGGGATAATTATATTAACTGCCACTGCATACTGCCACTGCACACTGATTTAATTATTCTGCTTCTGCCACCACTTCCTTTACTTCCGGGATCATACGTTTCATCATCCCCTCGATTCCGGCCTTTAATGTGATCATTGAAGAGGGGCAACCACTACAGCTTCCCTGTAGCATCAGGTTTACTTTACCATTCTCGTAACTTTTGAACTGTATCGCTCCACCATCCATTTCTACCGCTGGCTTCACATAATTTTCAAGCAATTCTTTTATACGTTTTACCACGTCATCGTCGTCTGCGCTAACTTCATTCGAGCTTTCTATTTTCCTGGCTGCAAGTGCTTCCTCATTTACGACAGGCTTGCCCTCCTCGAGATATTCTTTAAGAAATTGTTTGATTGAAGGAATTACATCCTGCCAGTCTTCTGTTTCGGGCGTTTTTGTGAGTGTTACAAAATTACTGGCAATAAATACCGAACGTATAAAGGGAAAACTAAACAACTCCATCGCAAGTGGTGATGGTGCGGCACTTGCTTCATCGGGTAAATCAAGACTCTTGCCGGGATACAATAATTTATTGGCAACAAACTTCATTGTTTCCGGGTTAGGAGTCATCTCTGTGTAAATGCTTATTACGGGATTACCTGTCTTGATCATATTGTTTTGTTTTAAATCTCACTTTTCAGTGCAATACAAAATTAACAAGTTTACCGTTAACATTGATTTAAAGAAATTCTTATGTTGTGCAATTAGCCTTGATTTTACTCATTTCGAAAATAAAAGGACGGAGATTTAAATAAATAATGGGGTGGAAACCGATTTTCCTGGTGCGATATGATATTCTTTTTGGAGTTCGTTGTTTAATAAATCTGAACTACAAAGACTAATAAGATCAACGTTTGATGAATTTTGACCGAAGGTTTTCGTTTTCAAGTTTGATATCTATATAGTAAGTTCCTGGTGGCAATTTCGTGACTTGAATAAAATCTCCCTGTAATTTTCCATCTTTAACTACAACACCTTGACCATTATAAATAATAAATTTCCTGACTCTATTATTATCTATCCCCGGAATCCGGATAAATTCATCTGCTGGGTTAGGCATCACCGTTAGTAGCCTGTAATTTTGTTTCGAATAAACCGATACAACCCTGGAATATTGGAGAGCTCCGTTAATATCTACCGCTACAAGTCTATAAAAATTATTACCGGGAACTACGGGGTGATCAAACGAATAAGAACGAACCCGGTTTGATACACCTGCTCCCTGGACATTACCAATTGTTCTGAATAAAATCCCATTAATACTATGCTCTATTCTGAACAGGCTATTGTTGAATTCCGACATTGTCTGCCAGGTCAGGCGAACAATATTATTGAGGCTCTTAGCTTTAAAATTTACCAGTGTTACAGGAGCAACCGCAGGATTATATATTGCAAAGATCCTGGGAGCATCAGCTGCGATGCTCTCCTTTGAATCAACTCGTTTTGCTGAATTGTTGACCACCTCATCGCCTATTACAATCCAACCAAAATTAGCGCCGGGGTTATTGATCCAGCTTTTGTAATCGGCCAGCAAACCCGGGCCACTGAAAGTGTAATAACCCAGGTCGCTTACTGCTACGGATGCAGAAGCAACTGGTACATACGCTCCTCCGGGACTTGACCAGCTCTGGGTATTGAAAAAGCTAAAGTTCCATGTAGCATCATTTGTTGTAGGTGCAGTACCTGAACCACTTGTGCTGTTCGAGGTTCCTTCACCCCAATCGCTGGTAATCTTATGCAGACCTAGTGTTCTCATGATTGTATTCGAAACCTGGTTAACGTGCATCCTTACACTTATAGATTTAAAGGAATCGGGGTGCATGCTGAGGATCGAAAATTTTAATAATGCTCTGCGAAGATTACCAAGGCCATTCCGACCGGCAAATAAAAAAGTGCCGGCGCCATTACTATTATTGTTTTCAGAAAATATTGTATTATCCTTTATTGAAATTGTGCTGTCTATTATAGTAACCTGTGCAAAGCTGCCAAGCCAACCCACAAACAATGGTAAGATCAAAAGTTTTTTCATTAATAGTTGTGGGAGTTACAAAATTATAGCTCGTTTATTCAAAGAGAAGAACCGGAAAAAAGTTGTGAGCCACAATAATGAGCAACTCATTTTTTCATCAAAGCCTGGGTCACTCATAATAAAATTTATTATCTAAAATACAAAAAAATGCGCTGAAAAAAGAAGTAAGCAACATTGTACAAAAATTATGCATGCCTGAAATGGTAATCTTTAACCTGGAAATCCAGGGAATCAAAAATAATAAGCTCATTAAGAAAGCATATACATAGAAAGATGAAAGATGCCTTTATTTTCATGGCATGAAATAAAAACTGTAGACGCAAGAATGAACGTGTCGCCCAGTTGATCATATCGCAATTAAAAATCCGCAACATTGCTGTTACGGACTTGTTTGCTTTTTCCTTAAATGATTCTAATTAGCTCCTATTATTTCGTTTATATGATAGTTTCAAATCAAGTGCCAAACACCTCAAAATATAATTTTTTCTCAAAAAAAATGGAGGAGATTTTTTCAGCTTTCTTCGAGCAATCGCAATTTAGCATAGTTGAGCATGATCTTCTTTTCGCCGTTATGCTCAAATTTTACGGTTGCAATAGGATTATGTGCAGCTCCTTCCATTTTTATAACTAAACCATAACCAAATTTCTGGTGCTCAACTTTATTTCCTTCTTTGAGTGCGCTGGTATTACTGGCAACAAAATCCGCTGAAGGTACGTGCTCAATAACTTTCGGTGCCGTAGACCGGTTGTAATATACCGGCTTGTCCGTTTTAACCTCAGGCCTTCTTTCAGCTTGTTGAGGCCGCTGGAAATTTTTTCTTGCACGATCGAATGCGCTTCCTCCACTCCAATCGTTCAAGCCTGCATTGCGCATTCCGCCTCCTGCTGATGCACGATCGAGGTGAAGCTCAGGCATTTCATCAATGAAACGACTGGGTTCATTTTGAGTAAGGTTACCAAAGCGGTAGCGACTATTCGCGTACGTTAGGCAAAGCTTATGTTTGGCCCTGGTGATGGCAACATAAAATAATCGTCGCTCTTCCTCCAATTCTTCCCTTGTGTTTATCGACATTGAATTTGGAAATAACGTCTCTTCCAGCCCGCCTACAAATACCATTGGAAACTCCAGTCCTTTCGCAGCATGAATCGTCATCAATTTAACTACATCAGTTTCTTCCTTGTTATCGTCTGCATCGGTAAGTAAAGTGATTTGCTGAAGATAGCTGCCAAGGCTCTTATCAAGCAATTCCCCATCTTCGGTTGGTGTTTCTGTAAATTCTTTTATGGAGTTCAGTAATTCCTGGAGGTTCTCATAACGCGCCAGGCCTTCAGTTGTTTTATCATTGAAGAGTTCCTTAACGATACCCGTACTCTTACCCAGGATTATAGCGAGATCATAAGCATTCTTTTTTTGCAATTCGCTTTGAAACATCCGGATCATGATCACGAAATTACTCATCGCTTCCTGGGTATTCCCTTTAAAGCTGTGCATGCCTGCATGAGAGATTACTTCCCACATGGAAATGTTATTTGTATTTGCGGCAAGCACGGCGCGGTCAATAGATGTTTTACCAATGCCTCTCCCTGGAAAATTAATTATACGTTTAAGGCTTTCTTCATCATTTGGATTTACGACCAATCTTAAATAAGCGAGAAAGTCTTTGATCTCTTTGCGTTGGTAAAAACTTATACCACCATAAATGCGGTACGCGATATTCATCCTGCGTAAGCTTTCCTCGTAACTTCGGCTTTGTGCGTTTGTGCGGTACAGTATGGCGAAGTCTTTATTGTGATAATGATTCCTGAGCTTGTTTTCCTGGATACAGTCTGCAACATATTTTCCCTCATCATTATCGGTGGCTGTGCGAACAAGTTTTATCTTCTCGCCTTCCAGATTACCAGTCCATAAATTTTTGGGAATCTGGCCCTTATTATTTGCAATCACACTGTTGGCAACGTTGAGGATATTCTGCGTGCTGCGATAATTCTGCTCCAGCTTCACCACTTTTACTTCGTCATAATCTTTTTGAAACTGGAGTATGTTTTCAATAGTTGCGCCACGAAAACTGTAGATGCTCTGTGCATCATCGCCTACTACTGCCACATTCTCATGCATAGCACCAAGTAGTTTTATGATCTCGTATTGCGCAGGATTGGTATCCTGGTACTCATCGATCATGATGTATTTAAATTTGCGCTGGTATTTGGAAAGTGATTCAGGATTTGTTTTTAAAAGAATATAAAATTTATAAAGCAGGTCATCAAAATCCATCGCACCATTCTTAAAACAGCGGTTAGCATATGCCTGGTAAATATCTGCAATCATTGGTCGGTTTGATCGCATATCTTCCTGTTGTAATCCCCAGTCGTTCTTATATTCTTCGGGGCCAACCAGAGAATTCTTTGCCGCAGAAATCCTGTTATAAACTGTATTGGCTTTATAATGTTTATCATCCAGGTTCAATTCATTTACAACGGTCTTTACCACGCTTTTCGCATCATCAGTATCGTAGATGGTAAAATTACGCGGGTAGCCGATCTTCTCCGCTTCTGCGCGCAGTATCCTTGCAAAAACAGAATGGAATGTGCCGATGTAAAGATTACGCGCTTCATTATTGCCAAGGATTTTCTCAACCCGTTCTTTCATTTCTGCAGCCGCTTTGTTGGTAAAAGTAAGAGCCAGTATATTGAAAGAGTCTATTCCATTTGCCATCAGGTGTGCAATTCTTGTGGTAAGCACTTTCGTCTTCCCGCTTCCCGCACCAGCAACGATCATGATGGGTCCGTTCATATGCTCCACCGCTTCTCTCTGTGGTTCATTCAATCCTTGTAAATAATCCTCCATCCGGCGAAGTTACGAAATGGAGACAGCGGGTGAAGAGATGGGGAAATCTATTTTCTGTTCACAAATAATATCTTTTCTAATAGCTGATTCAATTACATCATGCATGCATTCCCATCCCAGAGGGATGGCATGTCGGTAGCACCGTTTCAAGCAGCATCAAAGCCTGCCAGGTTTTAGAAGAGAATTAAACTTAATGAGAATAAATTTCAAATGAAAATTAAAAATACGTCGCCAAACCAACCTGGAACCCCGCTAATTTAGACGGTGGATTTCCTAACAAATCCCGCTGCCAGTTGTACCTGTAATTAAATCTTAAGACAGTTTGTGAAGTTGGCCGCCAACTAATAGCAGGAACTATGGAGTAAACATGATCCGAAATATTTCCTCCTGTGGATTTGAAAATTCCTTTATTCCAGTCAACATATTCTAAACGAAGAGCAGCATTTAATACCGCATCTTCAAATCCAAACCAGGGTTTACTAACAATTGGCTGCACAAAATCAATAAAGCCGCCTTGCTGTTTTCTTCCAAATTGTTCTGTATACGTACCTGGAATATCAACATTTACCCAAGCCCATTCGCCATTGATAAAAGTCTTTGTTGGAAGAGTAGAATTAAAATCAATTGCAAAAACATTTACTAATCGCTTTTTATCCAGGTCTAATCCATCTTCACGGAATTTATTGTAAGCACCACGCATAAAAGACAATCCTATTTCGCCGATTTTATTATTCCGCAATGCAACTTTACCGGTAAATAACATGCTCCCATTGAAGCTTTCTTCAAAGCGATTGGGATTCGCTTTTGTAGCCGGAAGAAAAGTTTTGTTTTCGGAATTTTCTATGATGCTTGCATCAAAGCCATTGGTAAGATAAGCTTCATAAGCATATAC
>JBKJPO010000209.1:0-3313 GCA_046595095.1 Chitinophagaceae bacterium | reverse complement strand
TTTCCATTAAATTTTTCGATGCTGATGAGGAAATCCCCGGAAAGAAGTTGCAACATTTATTTCATAACAAATTTTGTTGTTCTTCGTTAAAGTAAGATAAATCAGTATAATTGACCTACAAGTATTAAATTACCATCGTTTGAACTCAATAAACTCTACTAAACTAAAACTTGCTACAATGAAATTGCATTTATTATGCCTCGTCTTTATTGGAATAATCTGCTCCGCACTTCCAGCATTTTCTCAGAAAAAAGGTTGTTCGGCGCTTGAAAGACACCCCATCACCAAAAAAAGTTTAAATTCAAAACACATTGATTCATCAGGCAGGGGACTTGCAGATAACTATTATTTGTGGAACCAGGGAGCAGTGATTAAAGTAAAGTTTTTGTCTGGTAGTAAAGCCATGCAAAATAAAGTAAAAGCTGCTGCTTCAGAGTGGCAGACTTATGCAAATGTCAAATTTCTCTATGTTACTACAGGGCCTGCGAACATCAGGATTCGTTTAGGTAAAGGGAACGGGCATGATTCGTATGTAGGCACCGTTAGTAACCTGATTGATCCCAGGTATGAGACAATGAACCTCGATACTGCTGATCTTACTACCAGCCTGTCACTTAAAGGAACTGTATTACACGAATTTGGACACGCCCTGGGTTTATTGCATGAGCACTCAAGCCCTATTTCAGGAATTCAATGGAACAAAGATTCCATCTATAATGTTTATTGGCGAAGATATCAGTGGGATAAGGAAACTGTAGATTTCCAGGTATTTTCAGTCTATAGAGAATCGAATACAAATGGATCGGCATACGATCCTAAATCCATAATGCATTATTCTGTTGAGGAATGGGAAACCCTTGATGGTTATTCTGTGCCATGGAATTATTATTTATCTCCAGGCGACAAAGAGTTGATAGCGGCTTTGTATCCCAAAACAGGAGTGCGCAAAAACGATGTACCCCGCGTAGCAATTAGTAATTATAAGGAAATGACACTCTTTACAAATAAAGAGAAAGGCGGACTATCACTTTACCCGGTTTTTGATCTTACTGCTTACGGAAGAAGTGGCAAAGTATTCCTCATGGCCGAGTTCTTTGATGAAAATGGAGATCCTATTGAAGACAGTGATGGTAAATACAGTTTTGAAAACAGGGTAGCTGCATTAAGAAGTATCCGAACTTTACCGGGAAAAAAATTCAGTTATAATAAATTAAAAAAGGATTTTGAAATTTTCATCCCCTATGATCAGTTGGAAATGGAGGAAAATGAGGGCACTATTTCTATTATGTTCAGGGTTGTGCTGGAATCAGACGATGGAGATTATAAGGATATGTTTTATGGACCTGCCGCCTCATATTCACTCTCTGTAAAATAGAGATATCTAACACCCTAATATTTTCTTATGCGCATCATACTACTTTGCTGCCTGTTCTTTTGTGTCTTCAATTTTGCAAAAAGCCAGCAATACCTCATCAAATATGATTTACACAGCTTCAAGAGCAATTATTATAAAATTGACAAGGATACTTTGAAGGTGAGAAGTGTTGACCTTAGAAAAAATGGCCGCATTGTATTAAAAGTAGAGAACCTCAATCCTTTCTACTGGAATGCAAAGGTTACATCTTTTAAAAATCCTGTGCTGGAAGAATCGGGGTATGCGGATCTTTTCAATCCCATAGGAGTTTTGACTAAGGGTTTTGGCGATCTGATGGGAGGAATACCCATGTTAGATTTGCCCAAAGCTAAAGGCAGGGGCACTGATGCGAACAGCCAGTTTTTAAACACCGCTGCCGCTTATATCGAACAGTATGAGAAAGTACAGGTGTTGAGTGAAAAATACGACCAGTTGCAAATTATAAAGCTGCAGTTGAAAGAGTTAAAATATGATATTACCAAAACGGAACTGCAGATTAAAACAGAATCCCGCGACCTGGTAATAAAAGTTATAAGTATTGATAGCCTCAGCTTGTTGAACACAATCAACCTGGGTAAGCAATATAATATGCAGCTATCTAATTCCCTGGGCGAAATGAAAACATTAAATGCACAATTACAGCAGCAATTGCCAGGCGTAAACGGCGAAAGTAGAATTGAAGGAAAGACTTTTAAAGAAATCGCGCAAAAAACCGAGAATAGTTATTCTGCTATAGCAAAACTTTATGCTCTACAACAAAAAAATCCAAATTTTTTATTAGAGGAAATTGTGGAAGTAGGAAACATGTATCGCGAGATTGCGAATGCTAAATTCAATTTTACTTATGCCGTTACTACCGAACCAGACCTATCTTATTTGAAACTGGAATTGTATCCTAAAATGGAAACAGAGTCAAAGGATACGATGGTTCAGTATTTTCAATTGAATGGAAAAAGAAATTTAAAGATCAGGAATTCTGTAGGCGTTGCCTTCACTTATTTTACAGCAAATAATAATAAATATTTTATAAACCAGGATAGTGTAATCAGCAAAAGCGGAAGAGATCTATTTAATCCTTTGATATCAACTTTCATTCATTTCTATTCCGGCAAAACTACGGGACTCAGGTGGGGCGGTACGTTCGGTGTCGGATTTCCTTTAACTGGCGAGAAGAAAGATGTAAACTTCTTACTTGGTTTAACAACTGTCTTTGGTCCAAATGATCCTATACTGCTGTCATTTGGCGTATGCGGCGCTAAAGTAAACAAACTAACTAACGGCTATAAGCTCGGCCAGAAAACTACCGAAACAAATGAAGAAAAACTGGTGGCTGGTGGGTATGATGTAGGTGGATTTGTAAGTGTAACTTTTAATCTGAATAGTTTAGGAAAGAAAAACTAATTACAGGTATGCTTTGTAGTAAGTATTTAAGAAAGCTTTTTGGCTTTCTTTTTTTGTTGAGTCATTGTGGTCACTTTGGCGCTCAAGAGCCAAAGTTCATCTATCCAATTGGTCATACTGATGAAGTTTCTTCAGCAGTTTTTTCACCCAGTTGAAAACTCATAGTATCTTCAGAGCAGGAAGGGCTGAATTATTGAGCATTCAATAAAGTCCATAGTGATAGGACAGTGAATCTTCAATCTAAAAATCAATCAAGGATTTTCCCCTGAGATTTATTTTATATTTTTCTATGAACAAATAATTTAATTTATTATTTTGTTGATAATTAAATTATCTTAAAGGTTATTGCATCTAATATCCCCTTCTAAACCAAACGCTTCTGATCTACTTCATTCTGAAACCTCATTAAGATAGATACAAACCGGTTATAGAGATCACCCTTTATCCTATTCAAAGCTTTGCAATTTGGTTATTTCTTTAAAGAAACATGATGGAGCA
>JBKJPO010000172.1:0-2699 GCA_046595095.1 Chitinophagaceae bacterium | reverse complement strand
TGAAGAAGTTGTTGCCGTATAAAGAATAAGACTATTTTCAGCTATACATTCCCTATTGCAAATTATCATCCCCGGTTGCAATCTATACACTCTGCATTGGGGATTGCTTATCCGGCAATTAGTTTTACATAACCTGATTGCCGATACTTTTTTGTAAATTTCTTATCTATAACCAAAACGGCATCTCAGGTCTCAACATGAATAATTTACTTTTTTCAATTTTAATGCTCCTCGGAATCTCTGCTTTTTCCCAAACGGGAGCAGACAGCATCAGAATAGCTGATTTAAAAAATCAGTTAACAAATACTTCCGGCACAAAGAAAGTTGACCTGTTAAATGAAATTGCCTGGGAGTATGGGTGGGCCCGTTTAAAAGACAAAAGCCCAGCAATTGATTACGCAACACAGGCCAAAGATTTAGCGTCTCAATTAAATTATCAGCTGGGGATAGGATATGCATTAATTACCCTTAGTTGGTACAAATTAAAAGATAATTGTGATTCGTTGATAATCGCAGCTATCAGTATTGGAGTAAAAGAAAAGGATAATAAGCTTCTGGGTAGGGCGTACCACAGGAAATGGGAAATGAAAACAGCCTATGACTACTATAAACAAGCCGGAGATGTACAGGGAGAAGCAGAAGCAGTGACCTGGCTCTGTACTGAATATGCAGGAAAGGGTCAGTACGATACCGGATTTAACTATTGTCAAAGGGCTATAGAACTTGCCAGCATTCCAAAAACATCCACACCTACCTACAGCTCATTTATTTCTGCAGTTGCCTTTGAAACGATGAGTCAACTTTATAGTAAAGTGGGGGATTATAAAACTGCGTTTCAGTATTTAAAAGAAATGGAAAAATATTCCCCAGCAGAAATTGTGCGGGCTTTTGCTGAATTCTACAAGGAAATGGGCAAATATGATTCATCCGTTTATTACTATGAAAAAGCTTTACAAAAACAACCTGAATGGGGTAAACTAGTGAGGCAGGTTGGCACGGCAAACTTCCTGGCTAAAAACTATCAGCGGGCGATTGAACTTTTAGAAAAAGGATTAAAGGGAGAAAACGATCCGAACTTCAAATGGCAACTTCCTGTAAATTGGCGGGGGTCACAACACCTGGAGTTAGCGTTATCCTATCATGCACTGAAAAATATTAAAAGGGCTAAAAAACATTATTTAGCTGCTCTTAAATACCAGCAGCCCGAGTATCAGAAAATACTTAATGAACCCGCACCCAATAAAACTGCGTTTCAAAAAGCCAGCCAACTGATGGACATTTCTTATGGCCTGTCAAAATCGTTCTTTGGCCTTCATAAAGCGGACAGCGCATATATCTACCTGGAAAAATACATTTACTACAAGGACGAGGTAAAAAATATCAATAACATTTCCCGATTGAATATGCAGTTGAATAACTATAAAAAGGCGTTCGAAGAAGAGAAGAAAACCAGCCAGTTAAATATATTGAACAAGGATAACCAATTGAAGAAAGTAAAACTAAAACAGGAAACATTAGTAAAGAATAGCCTCGGCTTTGGCATCGTCATTTTGCTTTTGCTTGGTTTTTTTGTTATTCGAATGTTGTCTCTAAAGCGAAGGAATGACCGGCTGAAATTTGAATCAGCTCTTCAAATTGAAAAGCAACGTCAAACTGATCTGCAAAAACAATCCATTGAACTGGAAATGCAGGCACTGCGGGCTCAGATGAACCCGCATTTTATATTTAATTGCCTTAGCTCCATCAATAGGTTTATTGTAAAAAATGAGAGTAAGGTAGCGTCAAAATACCTCACCCGTTTTTCAAGATTGATGCGGATGGTATTGATCAATTCGAAAAAACCGTTAATTAGCCTTGAAGATGAACTGCAGATGTTGCGTCTTTATCTTGAAATGGAACGATTGCGATTCAAAAATTATTTTAATTATCGAATTTCATTCCTCAATGAAATTGATGCCGATAATGTATTCGTTCCGCCTTTGCTATTTCAGCCGTTTTGCGAAAATTCAGTCTGGCATGGAATCATGAATAAAGATGGTGAAGGGATGCTTCAGATTGATTTAGAAATTATAAAAGATTCGTTGAGATGCACAATAACTGATAATGGGATTGGTAGAAAAAAAGCAGGAGAACTGAAAACGAAAATTGTCGAAAAAGAAAAATCGATGGGATTGAAAATCACAACTGAGAGACTATCGCTAATCAACCAGGAAGAAAATATTCAGGCATTTTTTAAAATTGAAGATCTCGAAAATGAAAACGGCGAGCCTGCCGGAACAAAAGTGATGTTTACATTAAAATATTCTGAATCATCTTCATTTGAATCCGAAAAAATAGCCTAAATCATAATTATGGACAAGCCACCTCTCAAGGCAATAATAATAGATGATGAGCCATACTGCTGCGAAACCATCGCTACATTTCTGGAAAGCATTGATGATATTCAAATTGTGGCCCAATGCAGTAACGGTATAGAAGGTGTTGAGGCAATTCAGAAGTATAGCCCTGATGTTGTTTTCCTGGATGTGGAAATGCCAAAAATGAATGGATTTGAAATGTTACAAAAGCTGCCCTCTATTAAATTTGAAATCATCTTTACTACCAGCTACGACCAATATGCTTTAAAAGCCATCCATTTGAGTGCCATTGATTATTTACTGAAACCAATAGATGAAGCAATTCTTCTTCATCTATTGGTT
>JBKJPO010000071.1:0-5690 GCA_046595095.1 Chitinophagaceae bacterium | reverse complement strand
TTGCTATTTGGCAGACCGCAATTCGGTGTGATACCATTGAATGTGTGATTGCCTCCAAACTGGTGTCCTATTTCATGGGCCACATAATCGATATCATAATTATCACCAACCGGGAATGGACTACCGGTAATTCCCAAAGCTTTATCTCCAGTAGTGCATACAACTCCCAGGCCTGCAAGCCCACCACCGCCTGTGCTGAAAGTGTGGCCAATATCATAGTTGGCATTCCCAATGGCAGAATCAATTACCCTTTGGCTTTCGTCGATCAGTGAGAATGCATCATCATTTCCAAGGAAGGGATCTGTAGCGGGATTAATAAATTCAACCTGGCTGTTAGCTGCAATTAAAACTAATCTGATGGCCAATTCTTTTTCATATACTCCATTAACGCGGTTCATTGTTGTAACAATCTGGCTATGCGTAAGTAATGCCGTAGCAGGCGCAGGTGCACATACAGCCACTGCATATTCACCTGTACAGGCTACAGCAAGCCGATAGGTTCGTAATGTAGTGCCGATGCATGTTTGTCCTTGCGCCGTTGACCGTAGGTTACTGCTCAATCCACATTTAAATGCCTGTTTTGCGGCATTGATATGATCTCTTGAAAAATAGCTAACATATAGTTCCTTGTTATTTTTCTCATAGGGATCAATGAATAAATTTCCATCAGCACCTTGTACAAATGCATGGAAACCCTGGTAGGTATAATCTACCCGGATCACCGCTGTTGGATCGTCAATGCCCTGGCCAAGAAATGTTTTAATGCCTGGAAAATTTGCCGCCAATGGAGTTTCCTGCATACTGGTTTCAACAATTTTAAATTTCCTGAAAGTATTATCAGGGTATGGAATGCTGATCTCCAGGCCATTTTTAATCGTTGCGCTATATTCTTTTGGTGCCGAATTCAGGAACGCTTTATACTGATCAAAAGAGAGCAGGAGGGTTTTATAAAATTGAGGAACAACTGTCCTCGGAATATTTAGTTTTTGAACGGTTTGTTCGTTTACGAATACCCAATCCGGGGATTGAGCAAATAACAACAGAGAAAATCCCAGCAAAAACAAGAGTAAAGTTTTACTTTTCATAGCATTTTTTTTTATGGATCAAGAGTGATACAAAATGCAATACCAAACTAAGAATAGTCAGGGTTGATTGGGGGAAATAGAGAAGAGATATCTGATGTCTATCTCAGTTTTGGTATAGCGTTAGCACGAAAGATGGAGAATAGTTATACCACCTATTCAAATATACTTAGAATATATGCTCTTTCAAAAAAAGTCTATTAAGATTAAAATCGTTACCAGGCACTCATTTCAAAATATAAAGCATCTTCCTGATATAAACATTATTAGATGCAAGATTATTGTGTCGGCCATTTTCAATGGTAATAAATTCGTCCCCTTTTTTTAAATATGGCTTTAACTTCGATGCGCTGCGATAAGGTATCACTTCATCTTTGGTACCATGAAATATGATAATGGGTATTTTGCATTCTGAAAGATATTGCCCTAATGGAATTTTAAATGTCGACATCCTCTCTACGGGATAAACGGGTGCAAACGCGGCGAAGAGATCAGGTATACTGAAATATGGAGTTTCCAAAATGAGCATGCCAGAGGGCTCAACTGAAGCTAGATAACTGGCTATGCCCGTTCCCAAAGATTTGCCATAAATAATGATACTATCAGGACTGAACTTTCCATTCACCAATTTATATACCTGCAAGGCCTGGTCATATAATTTTCTTTCTGAGAGCTTACCGGTAGTTTTCCCAAAACCCGGATAATCGGGCATCCAAAGCTCATAGCCTCTGTCTGTAAAAATTTTTGCGAAGCCGGCGTAATTACCTACATTATTCATGTTCCCATGAAAATAGATTACAGCTCCCCTGGCAGGCAGGTTTTTCGGAAGAAAGCGGATAATATTAAGATTCTCATTTTTACTATATGCAATATTTAATTCTTCGAATGGCATTTCGAATTTCCATTCATGAGCCAGGGGTAATGGACTGGGATGAAATAAAAATTTCTCCTGGAGGTAAAATAAAGCTATTCCAATAGAGCAGTATAGAAGCACTAATATTTTAAGGAGCCGGAAAACCCGCCGCTTAGTCCTACCCACTCGTAATCCCCCTGGTTTATTCCCAGGATCATTTCCCCCATCATCTATTTTTTTCATAATTGTTTGCGTTCATTAACTCTTCCTAATGCACCAGTCAACCTGATCAGATGGATAAAATATCTCGCATAAAATTATGGTATTCCGGAAATGTAGGCAGATTGTTGTGTGCGCCGCCATGAATCCTTATCAGTGTAATCTTACGAGGATTCAATGCCTGGAGCTTTTCACTATGCCTGATGGGTATCAACCAATCTTTGGTTCCATGTATGATATAAGTGTGGCAATTTACCTTGTTAATCCATTTATCGGTCCTGAGGTGAAACCGGAGTACAAATCGCATAGGCAATACCGGTATAAATCGTTGCACGGCTTTGCGAAAATTATAATATGGAGCATCAAGTATGAGATATCTCGGCTTGTTATCGCTTGCCACTTTTGTAGCAAATCCGCTACCGAGGCTACGACCATAAACTATAATATGATTTGAGTTATACTGAGCTGCAAGTCTGTCAAATACAACCTGCATATCGTTCAGCATTTCCTTCTCACTGCGTTTACCCGTACTCTTTCCAAAGCCACGGTAATCCACAAGCACAACATCATAATGGTATCTATAAAAATCTTTGGCATACTTGGCCCATCCTTTAATGCTTCTCGTGTTGCCATGAAAATAAAGAATCAATCCGTAAGGTTTATCTACATGGAAATGTAACCCATTGATTCTTACGCCGGGCTCGATATCGAAAAATAATTCGCGGAATGGAAAGCTGTACTTGTACTCAAAATCCTGTTTTAATTTTTCTGGTTTGAATATCAGGCGCTCCTGTACCAGGTAAACCACGATCAGTAAGACAGAATAACCCGCAATGATATAAATAACCGTGTTAGACATCAGGTGAAGATAGAACCCAGTACCGGTTGGCGCTAAGAAATATTTTGAGCTGAATTAATTTGGATACTATTTACTCAAAAATTATTTTTTAAACTTGGCTGATGAGCAGGTTTGTACAAAATCTTAGCATGTACAGCATCTCAAAGCAAGCAGGTGAATTTACCCACCAAATTGTTGGAGATGGTGGTCAAGGTGTTTCCAATTCAACCGATCCCACTCATCTTTTGACATTTTTCCAAAGAAGGGGTGAACAATTGCTTCAAGATCAACCGGGTCAATTGCTTTAAACCTGTGCAAAAGATTAATCAATTTTTCTTTTTCAGTTTCAAAATCATGCTCATTTCTTACTATGAAACTTGGAACCGTGGGCAGGTTTCTCTTAAATGGTTTCTCCCCGGCCATACTCCGTTTTGCAATACCACCAAAAAGAACACCAACAAGACCTCGTTTAAGTTTTAATTCACCAAATACAACCTCTAAAGGCTTTTGGCAATGGTTAAGCATTTGAGCGGGATTCATTTTGCCCCATAATTGCTGAGCAGATGGATTCAGCTGCTTGATCCTATTTATCATGGCAGCGTAATCGGTGATGTTGAAAATACTTTGCATGTTAGTTGTTTAATATAAAGCTACCGGTAAGGCTTACTCGTTAGGAGCAAACTATTACCGGTCAATTTTTTTTACCATGCGTTCATAGGGACAAATGAATAAAAAAAATTGTACTAACCCACAATTTAATTGATCGCTGATATAATACATCAAACAGATCAGGATGCTATCTTATTTCCTGATATCCAGTTCCTGGAAGTGAACCATCGAATTATCCTTCAATAATTGTACATAATAAAAACCTGCCTGAAATTCTGACCTATTCCAGTTGATTATAGTCTCGCCAATACCCAAAGCTTTATTAAGCACAACCAATTTCACAACTTTACCCTGCTTATCTGTTATCCGAAGTGAATAATTACCAGCAGTGTTTACGTGAATCTTTGCTCCATCATTTTGTTGTGTAATTGAAGTAATACTTGCATTCGGAAAACGTTTGCCTTCTTCAGCACTTATGTAAGCAGTTTCCATCGGTATCGTCTCGTTGATATTAGTTATCCTCAATGGGATACCACCTGTTCCGCATGGGTTGTTATAAGCTATGAAAGTACTACTGTTCTTTACTTCGAAACCAGGATCGAGCCTCACATAATTACCTGCTGATAGTGCAGCTGAGTTACCCACCCCCTGTGTAACGGTATTTGTTGATACAATGAAGTCTGATGCATTATAAAAACGGTTTCCAGAAAGTACACCGGTTAGAGTAAGATTAAGCGGGCAGGTAGAATATAAGTCTGTGTAGAAGTTGCCACGGCCAAAAGTGCAGGCGATGATCCTGTCTGTTGTATTATTCACGATGAGTTCAGATACCGGAGCTTTCGGCAGAAAATTATAAAATGGTTGCCAATCGGTCATCGTTGTTGAACGTACAAAAACGCCAACATCAGTTCCAACATATACCGCATTGTTTTTATCAACTACAACGGAATGACAGGCCACATTAGGCAGGCTTCCTGAAACATTAGACCAGTTAGCTCCACCATCAGTTGAGAAATAAACTTTTTTGCCTGCTGAGTATCCCCCAAATGAGGCGTAGATATCAAGGGAATTTGAAGGTCGCACTGCAATATCAGTACAATTAACGAGTGTTGGGTAACCCGGATTACCACTGATGGTTGAATATGTGATCAATGCGGCAGTTGCAGTTGCATTGTCGCTCCTCAATGTAGTGGTACCATTGCTTCCATATAGCCGGCTACTATTACTGGGGCATGTAGTCAACGCCCGGCTACCTAATCCTGCTGAACTCAAATCCCAGGTGGCTGTAGAAGTTCCAAAGTTTGTTGATTTCCAAAGGTCAGTCCCATCTGCGGCATAAATTATCTGGTTGTTATTAAAGTCCCTGGCAAGGCAGGCAAAAAACCCCACCCCTGTAGGTGATACACCAGTAACATTAAGACCGCCGTTTGTAGTCCTGTTCACGCTGCCATTAGCAATATATACAATCACATCACTGTTATCATCTTTGATTACGCAATCAAATCCATCTGCACCATAAATATGCCGGTAGGTATTAGAAGTGGTGTAGCGGATATTGGTACCGTTATCCTGGGCACCACATGCTATAATATTTTCATTCAGTTCGTACCAGTCTGCGTGATAAGTCGCCAGCAGTTGTAATGATCCGGAAATAAATGTCCAGGCAAGTCCATCATTAGTGCTAAATCCAACTCCACCATCCGAAACAGTGTATAATCGTCCATTCAGGGGACTATAAGTTAAGTTATGGATGTCGGCGTGAACATAATCTATGGTTAATACATCATCATACCATTGAGTACGTGCAATACCGCCATAAGTAGTTCCACCATCTGCGCTATGCCAGATATTTATTCCCCCGGTTACTAATTCATTTACATCATTAGGGTCAACTTCGATAGCAAGATCATAAGTATCCTGGTCCTGGTTATCTGAACCGTCATTAGGGTACCCAAGGATATTAGGGGTGGTTGATCTTGGTGAAAATGTGACGCCACTATTCGTACTTCTGAAGAGTCCCTTAAAGCTACCTGGTAGCAGGACCTGCCACAGGATCAGGTAGCTTTAAGGGACTCTTCAGAAGTACGAA
>JBKJPO010000048.1:0-3805 GCA_046595095.1 Chitinophagaceae bacterium | reverse complement strand
TAAATCGGTGATTGTATGTGAACCTATATACCCACATCCACCTGTAACCAGGATCTTTTTCATAAAGCAAAGAAAAGGAAAAACAACTTAATAAATCCAGGGACCACAGACAAGAGTTACTAGTGCAAAACTGCCCTTACCACGTAATATACCAACGCCGCAAGAATGGCGCTGACTGGAATAGTGAGAATCCAGGCCCAAAGCAAACTTACTGTAATTCCCCATCGTACAGCGGAGACTCGTTTGGTAAGTCCCACACCGATTATAGAGCCGGTAATGGTATGCGTGGTACTCACTGGAATACCTAACCTTTCCGTCATGAACAATGTTATTGCACCAGCAGTTTCTGCGCTTACGCCTTCAAGTGGTGTTACTTTTGTGATTTTTGTTCCCATCGTTTTTACAATCTTCCAACCACCCATCATAGTGCCCGCACCAATTGCCGTATAACAAACGATGGGTACCCAGGCTGGAATATGATTTATCTTGAATTTCCCCGGGGAGACTTCAATTTGCCCAATAGTCGCCCAGTCGGGCACAGCATTTCCCTCGATACCAAGCTGGGTGGCATAAACCATGAGGGCAGCCGAAATGATTCCCATCACTTTCTGTGAATCATTACCACCATGGCCGATACTAAATGCAGCCGATGAAACCAATTGTAACTTCTTAAACCATTTATCGGCTTTATATGGATTAGTTCTCCGGCAGATATTTATGATTATAACGGTGATGATATACGCTATAATCATTCCGATCATAGGTGCTAAGAAAATGAATGCAAATGTTTTTAAGATCTTATCCTGTGCGATAACATTGAATGTACCCGCATGTGCAACTGCAGCGCCGGCAAAACCTCCAATTAATGTGTGAGACGAACTGGAAGGTATACCAAACCACCAGGTGAAGAGGTTCCATGTAATAGCCGCGATTAATCCTGAGAAGATTACTTCAAAGGAAATGCCGCCATCTTTTACAGTTTTCGCAACTGTATCGGCAACATTCAATTCAAAAATAAAATAAGCCACCACATTGAAAAACGCCGCCCACAGTACAGCCTGGAAGGGTGTTAGCACTTTTGTGGAAACTACTGTTGCGATTGAATTTGCAGCATCGTGAAACCCATTAATAAGATCGAAGATTACAGCAAGTATTATTATAACAATCAGGAAAGTCAGCATAAAAACGATTAATATTTATATTTAAGATCTCGTATTTCTGAACCGATCCTTATGCATATTTAATTATAATGGATTCGATAACGTTGGCTGCATCTTCACACTTGTCCGTCACAATTTCCATTACCTGGTATATTTCTCTTTTTTTAATTACTTCTTTTGCATCGGGTTCTGTTGCAAATAACTTCTCGATGCTGAGGTCAAAAATATCATCCGCCTGGTTTTCGATTTCGTTAATGGCAACCATAGCATCCGTGATATTTCTCATATTCTTCATATCCCTCAGTTCATGAATTGCTCTTTGAACTTCACCACATGCATTTTCTATCAGATCGGACATTTTTTGAAAACCGATATCATTTGGATTTACTTTATAAAAGTTGATCTTTTTTCCAGAAGCATAAATATAATCAGAGATATCATCAAGAGCATTGGCGAGAGAATGTATGTCTTCCCTATCGAATGGGGTTATAAAATTTCTTCCTAATTCAGTGAAGATGCGATGAGTAAAATCATCGTTTTCATGTTCCATATCTTCAAGTTGTTTGATATACTTGCTGCGCAAATCAAAATTAGGTTCATTCACTACTTCTTTAAGTTTACGACCCATTTTCATAACGGTATCAGCAACACTTTCAAACAGGGAAAAGAAAACCTTGTCTTTAGGTTGAAAAAATTTGATAAATGAATTGAACCCCATAATTTATTTTTTGCGCAAAGTTAGAATACTGGCTCGCCAATACCCCAAAATATGCTTTGTTAATAATTTCTTAACATGAAAGGTAACACATTAACTTTGAGCTTAATACTTCATCATAATGGCATTTAAAAACATTATTTTCAGGAACATTATCCTTATTTGTTCCTTAATATCGTGCCAACAAGGGAAAGGACAATTCCTGATGGATATTCTCGATACAACCTCGGATGTAGGCCGTTCTGTGCTTTCTGTTTCAAGGAAATTCGACAATCTGCGTATTAGCGGTTATATCCAAAGCCAATACCAGGTGGCTTCAGCAAAAGGTATTGCTACTTATTCCGGCGGGGATTTTATGCCTCATTCCAGCAATAGATTCATGCTGCGACGGGGAAGAATAAGGTTTGACTATGCTCATTTTCCGGAATCAAAAGGTTCCTCGGTTCATTTTGTTTTTCAGTTTGATGGAACCGAAAGAGGAGTTGCAATCAGGGATTTCTGGGGAAGGATCATGGAGAACAGGTTTAAGCTTTTTTCAATTACTGCCGGACTATTCGCAAGACCTTTCAGTTATGAATTGAATCTTTCGTCATCCGACCGCGAGAGCCCCGAACGAGGTAGAATGAGCCAGATACTTATGAAGACGGAAAGAGATATGGGCGTTATGTTATCATTTGAGCCACGCGTTAAAACCAATCCTCTGCATTATATTAAAGTGGATGCAGGAATCTTCAACGGTCAGGGCCTTTCCGGTCCAGCAGAGTTTGATAACCATAAAGATTTTATCAGCAGGATATATTTGAATTCCTACCCGCTGAAAAAAGATATTCATTTATCTCTAGGGGCATCGATGTTGCTGGGCGGAATTACAAAAAATACAAAATTTACCTGGACAACTGTACAGGGGCCATCCGGAAAAATATTCGTTGTAGATTCTTCTATCAATAATATTGGTAAATCCACACCAAGGAAATATTTTGGGGGAGATGCTCAGCTAAAGATTAAAACAAAAATTGGGATTACTGAATTACGCGCAGAATTTATGGCAGGTAAACAGAGTGCTTTCAAGAATTCCTCTGAAACCCCTTCTTTACTCCCTGTAGATCCTGCAACCGGTTTTTATGTAAGAAAATTTAATGGCGCTTACTTTTATTTTTTACAGAATATATTTAATAACCGGAATCAACTCATTTTTAAGTACGACTGGTATGATCCTAACCGGGAAATAAAAGAAAAAGAGATCGGTGCCCTGGACAACAACCTCACAGCGGCGGATATTCGCTTTAATACCTTTGGTGCAGGCTTTACTCACCAATTTTCCAAGCATTCAAAATTAATAGCGTATTATGATCATGTAATTAATGAGAAGACTTCATTATCAGGGTTTCTCCAGGATGTAGCAGATGATGTTCTTACCCTTCGTTTACAGTTTAGATTCTGAAAATGTTCACATCCTTTCAACAAATAAGTATTAAAATGCCATGTTAACAATTATGTAACGTTCGCATAATGCAGGCATAACATCTAAAGTTTCTCTTTGCAAAAATGTTTATTGCATGAGATATTTTCTTACCCTGGGACTAATGCTATCGCTATCGCTTAAGTGTTTTTCTCAAAAAGGAAAGGTTGAAGGAACTGTAACTGATTCAAAATCCGGCCAACTACTTTCAGGAGTATCCGTTTCTGTTGATGGTGGAACAAGTGGCAGTGCTTCTGACCAGGATGGAAAATTTATTTTGAGCCTGGATCCCGGGAAGAAGTACACGATCAAGCTTACATCAATCGGCTACAATACAAAAGAGCTGTTGGGTATAGAAATTTTTGCAGGGCAAGTTACAAACCTTGATGTGGTTTTGGAATCTGCAACGAAGGCTGGTGCTGAAATTGTGATTCGGTCTTCTGCGAGAAAAGAATCTACTGTAGCATTGAT
>JBKJPO010000282.1:0-7071 GCA_046595095.1 Chitinophagaceae bacterium | reverse complement strand
TCTTGATCCTGGTTCCGGCCTCCGCAATTGCTTAATATGACTGACATAATAAACATAAGTCCGAAAAAGGCGAAAACCTTTACAATCTTAACAGGGAATATTTTCATTTTAATAATCATTTGATCCTACAAAGTTAGGCATGCAATTTCAATCTTCCCTTTAGATCCTGCTTAAGCTTTTTCTCAAGTTGAAAGAATCTACTTACTTTGTAGATATGACGATAAATTTAATTATAGATGCATTGGAAGAACTGGCTCCACCCTCATTGCAGGAAAGTTATGATAATTGTGGTTTGCTCGTTGGCAATTCCTCAATGGAATGCAAAGGTATCATTACTTCACTTGATGTAACCGAAGCTGTAATATTTGAGGCTATAGAAAAAGGTTGCAATCTTATAGTGGCACATCATCCTATAATATTCAAAGGTTTGAAAAAACTCAACGGGAAGAATTATGTTGAGCGAACTATCATTTTAGCTATAAAAAATAACATTGCAATTTATGCGATCCATACAAACCTCGATAATATACTTCAAGGGGTTAACCACACAATTGCTGATAAACTCGGATTGCATAAGCGGGAAATTCTTTTGCCTAAACCGTCAACGCTGGTAAAGCTTTTCACATTTGTACCAATAGATCATGCGGCAAAGGTTAGGGATGCATTATTCGCCGCTGGGGCCGGCAATATTGGGAACTACAGCGAATGCAGCTATACTTCGCAAGGTGAAGGAACTTTCAAAGCAGGAATTGGTTCAGATCCATATTTGGGAAATATTGGTGAACTTCATACTGAGCCGGAAGTCAAACTCGAAGTGATTTTGCCTGTGTGGTTGAAAAGCAAAGTGCAGAAGGCATTACGCGAAAGTCATCCATATGAGGAGATCGCTCATGAATTCATTCTCCTGGAAAATGTGATGCAGGAAACCGGTTCTGGATTGTTAGGGCATTTTTCTTCACCGGTTCCCGAGGTTGAATTTATGAGAATGCTCAAGGACCTGTTCAAAGTTCCGGTTATCAGGCATAGCCCATTCGTTTGTAAGGACATATCAACTGTTGCACTCTGTGGTGGAGCAGGTAGCTTCCTGGTTCCCAACGCTATAGCTTTAAACGCAGACGCATTTGTAACCGGAGATATGAAATACCATGAGTTTTTTGATGCAGAAAATCAAATGTTGATAGCAGATATTGGCCATTACGAAAGTGAGCAGTTTACTATAGACCTTTTAACCATCCATTTGCAGGAAAAATTCACTACCTTTGCCGTCCTGAAAACTGAAATTATAACCAACCCGGTACAGTATTTCTCTTAGGAAAAAGTTCAAATTATAATCTAATATATGGCCACAGTAAAAGATTTCTCTGTTGAAGAAAAATTATCCTCTGTTATAAAATTGCAGAAAATTGATAGCAAGCTGGATGAGATCCAGGTGCTTAAAGGAGAGCTCCCAATTGAAGTAAGTGATCTTGAAGATGAAATCGAAGGATTGCATGCAAGGCAGATGCGCATCGAAGAAGAGATCAATGGAATGCAACAGTTTATCGATAATAAGAAGCAAACTATAAAGGATGCTGATGAGCTCGTAAAAAAATATGAGAAGCAAAGTGAAAATGTAAAAAATAACCGTGAATTTGAGGCGATAAACAAAGAAATTGAAATGCAAACCCTCGAGGTTAAACTTGCGGAGAAACATATAAAAGACGCTACTGAAGAAATCGCTGAAAAAGGAAAGCAACTTGAAATTGCAAAGAAAGCTGTGGGCAGTAAAGAAGCAAATCTTAAAGCAAAAAAAGGCGAGCTTGAAAAGATTATCAGCGAAACTGATAAGGAAGAAAAACATTTCAATAAATTGGCTTCAGATGCAAGAGAGCATGTAGATCCAAGATTGTTATTGAGCTATGACAGGATCCGTAAGAATTATCGTAATGGCCTGGCTGTAGTGCCGGTGGAGAGAGATTCATGTGGTGGTTGTTTCAATGCTATTCCTCCTCAGAAGCAAAGCGAAATCAAGCAAAGAAAAAAGATTATTGTGTGCGAGAATTGCGGGAGAATTATGGTTGATGATGAGTTGAATGGAGTTATTGACGTGAAATAATAATTTGGATTTTTATTGTTGGATTTTGGGATAATCCGGAATCGGCAGCTATTAAATATTATCAGAGGCATCCCTAAGGTGCCTTTTTTTAATTGGATGGTTATTGGTAGCATTTTGCATTTTGAAAAATTAAACAAACCTGAATTTAGCTGATCCAGGTGTAAGAAAGGGAACAATAATTATTTTCTTTTAAGAAAAAAACCGGAAAACTAAGTGCTCATTTCTACGCATTCTTCCGCCTATTAATTAACTTGCCGGCAGATGTTGCAACAATTAATTATTCAGAATTACGCCATAATCGACGAGATAAAAATCAACTTTTCCAACAAGCTGAATATCATCACCGGTGAAACGGGGGCAGGTAAGAGCATCCTGATGGGTGCACTAGGACTGGTACTTGGCAACCGGGCGGATGGGTCTGTTCTTTGGAAAAAAGATAAAAAATGTATCGTGGAAGCTGAATTTGTGAGCAAACATCCAGCGGTACAAAACTTCCTTATGGAGCAGGAACTCGATTTAACTTCAGAGATTTCTATCCGGAGAGAAATAAGCAACACAGGGAAATCAAGGGCATTCATCAACGACACGCCGGTAAACCTGGCACAATTGAAAACCTTTGCCTCACTGCTTGTTGACCTGCACCAGCAATTTGATACGCTCGATATAGGCGATCATGATTTTCAAAGAGAGGTAATTGATGCACTTGCAAATAATGGGAGTGAATTAAAGAATTACCGGGTAATATTTTCCAGCTATATCAAAACCAAAAAAGAACTGGAAGAATGGAAATTACAACAAGCTAACTCTAACAAGGAACTTGACTATAATCGCTTTCTATTTGATGAACTTGAAGAAATAAACTTTAAAGAAAATGAAATTGAAGAACTTGAAAAGGAAATTAAATTACTTAGCAATGCAGAAGAGATAAAAGCCGATCTCTCACAAATCATTTCTGCACTTGAAGAAAACGAGACCCCGATAGTTGCACAAGTAAAATCACTGCATAACCAGCTACAGCATTTATCCACATTTCACAATAGCATTCAACCATTAGTAGAGCGATTACATTCCGCCCAGGTGGAATTACAGGATATCTCTGATGAACTGTCGAGAATTGGTGATTCGATTCACTTTGATCCAAAGAAACTAGACCAGTTTAATGAAAGAATGTCTAGTGGATATCGCCTTTTAAAAAAGCATGGCGTGAGTACAACATTTGAGCTACTCACAATAAAAAAGACTTTACAGAAGAAGCTGGAATCCGTTATGAATATCGGAGACAATATTGCCAGGAAAGAAAAGGAAATTGAAGTTTTGTATGCCGATGCAGTTGTGGTGGCAAAGAAAATAAGTGCATCTCGACTAAATCAAGTGAAACCATTTGAAGAAAGGGTAAATGAACTTTTAAAACAGGTAGGTATGCCCAATGCTTCTATCAACGTAAGCATGCGCGAAACAGCCCTGGCGACTAACGGTCACGAAGAGGTGGGTTTTCTTTTTGATGCAAATAAAACCGGACGTTTCGAACCCTTATCCAAAGTAGCCAGCGGAGGTGAATTGAGCAGGCTTATGTTAAGTATAAAATCACTTGTTGCGAAGTCTGTTCAGTTACCAACATTGATCTTTGATGAAATAGATACGGGTATCAGCGGTGAAGCTGCAAAGCAGGTTGGCATAATTATGCAGGAACTTTCGGGCCGGCACCAGGTTATTGCGATAACTCACCAGGCGCAGATTGCAGCAAAAGCTGATGCGCATTATTTTGTTTACAAGGAACCCAAAGGAGCAAATATAACCACTGGTATACGACTCCTTGACACTGAAGAACGCATTAATATTATTGCAAAAATGTTGGGAGGCGAAAAGCCAACAAATGCAGCAATCGAAAATGCCAGGGAAATGGTGCTCGCATAATTTAGATGTGAATACATTTTGATGCCAGCATGAACCAGGCTGAAATCACCCTTTTATTTCATTATTTTTAGGATTAAATAAAAAAGACAGATGGCATACAATTTACTAAAAGGAAAGAAGGGGATTATATTTGGAGCGCTTGATGAACGATCCATTGCGTGGAAGACCGCCCTTGCCTGCCACGAAGAAGGTGCGGATATAATGCTCAGCAATGCCCCGGTAGCAATGCGCATGGGAGAGATTAATAAACTTGCTGAAAAAATAAATGCACCTGTAGTAGTTTGTGATGTAAGCAATAATGAGGATATGCTTAATCTATTAACTAAAACTAAAGAGCATTTTGGTGGCGGAGTTGATTTCATTCTTCACTCAATCGGAATGAGTTTAAACGTACGTAAAGGAAAACATTATACTGAACTTGATTATGGTTTTAACCAGAAAACACTCGATATATCTGCTACCAGCCTGCACCGCTTACTCGCCACAGCAATGAAACTGGATGCAATCAATGAATGGGGAAGCGTGGTTGCACTTACATACATAGCTGCTCAGCGCGTGTTTCCTGATTACAGTGAAATGGCTGACGCCAAGGCATTACTCGAAAGTGTAGCTAGGAGTTTTGGCTATCATTATGCTGTAAAAAAACATGTGCGCGTAAATACTGTTTCTCAATCACCCACAAGAACAACTGCTGGAAGTGGGGTGAAAGGTTTTGATGGTTTCTTAAATTATGCAGAAAAAATGAGCCCACTTGGAAACGCATCAGGAGAAGATTGCGCAAATTATTGTGTAAGTCTTTTTAGCGATCTTACACGCATGGTTACCATGCAAAATCTTTTTCATGATGGTGGATTTTCTGCAACAGGTGTAACCGTGGAAGTTATTGATCAGATGGAAAAATAAAAAAACGCAAACTTTTTACAAGGTGCCCACATTCCGACTTACAAATAAATAAGCCGTTCAGAATTCTGAACGGCTTATAATTAATTTTCCGAATATCTTCAAGAAATCAAAAGTTTTTAAGGAAAGATGATCAATACTCATCCTCATTAAAGAAGAAATCTTCCTGGCTGGGATAGTCAGGCCAGATATCTTCAAGACCTTCATAGATCTCGCCTTCGTCTTCTAGTTCCTGTAGGTTCTCAACGACCTCTATGGGTGCTCCACTACGGATAGCAAAATCAATCAATTCATCTTTCGTGGCCGGCCAGGGTGCATCTTCAAGGTGCGAGGCTAATTCTAAAGTCCAAAACATACCTGATTCTCCTTTTTTTATTTAATAGTGAGGTCTGGGAATTCAATCTCCATCAAGACCTAACGGATTTTATTTACTGAAATTTTGGCAACAAAGTAAAAAAAAATGGCAGCTCCAGCTCCCAATGCTCCTCCGTAATTTTCCGCAAATGTAAAAGTTAATATGTAATAACCAAAAGTGTTTTTATGAACAACTTTATTTATCATGACACAATAAGGTTCGCAGTGGTTGCAGACTGCATTTTATTTTCAATGATTTTATGTTTCGTATTTTCGAATTTCAAGCCCCGTTATGCTGTCTGCTCAAGGAATATTCAAGAATTATGGAACTTTACCTGTTCTTAAAGGTGTTGACATCGAGATCAACAAAGCCGAAGTGGTGAGCATTGTGGGTTCATCAGGTGCCGGCAAAAGCACGCTACTTCATATATTGGGTACATTAGATGTGGCTGATAAAGGGATCATTTCAATCGGCCGTACCAGGGTGGATCAATTGAAGGGAAAGAAGCTTGCAGCTTTCAGAAACCGACATATCGGATTTGTTTTCCAGTTTCACCATTTATTGCCTGAATTTACAGCCATTGAAAATGTTTGCATCCCAGGTTGGATTGCTGGCACAAACAAGAAAGAGGTGACATCCCGGGCAAAGACTTTATTAGTTTCGCTTGGCTTAGCCGAACGGCTGGATAATAAGCCCGGAGCACTTTCGGGAGGTGAACAGCAACGCGTTGCGGTAGCCAGGGCTCTCATCAATAGTCCTGCAATAATCATGGCTGACGAGCCCACAGGTAACCTTGACTCTGCCAATGCCAGGGAATTGCACCAGCTGTTCATTAATTTACAAAAAGAATACGGCCTTACCTTCTTAATCGTAACTCATAATGAAGAGCTAGCTTCGATGAGTGACCGTGTGCTTCATATGAAGGATGGGCGAATGGTTGAATAATGCCGGGCTAATGTAATTGAACCTGGCAGGTATATTCGTTATTTATTGCTTTTGAGCAGCATTCCTGTAATTTTTCAACTTACTCTTGGCTTCCAGGCCACTTCTTCAACACCAAGTAAATGCGCACTATATCTTGCAAAAATGAAAAGATAATCGCTCAGGCGATTAAGGTATTTGATTACTAGTTGGTCCACGAACAGATCATGTTCCTGCATGTTTACGCAAAGCCTCTCAGCGCGGCGGCATACACAACGACTAATATGGATTGTTGAAACTGAGATATGTCCACCAGGAAGGATAAATGATTTCATGGGTTCCAGTAAGGCATCCATCATATCAATCTCTGTTTCCAGCAAATGGATATCTTTTTCATTAAGGTCGGGTAGTTTCATTTTTGGCTCTTTTTCAGGATCACATGCCAGGGATGATCCAATTGTGAACAGCCTGTCTTGTATTTCTTTGAGAATCCTGGTTGAACGCGCATCGGTAGATTGGTCGGCTATGAGGCCGATGAAACTGTTTAATTCATCAACGGTGCCATAGGTTTCAATCCGCAAATGACTTTTCGGTACTTTTGTGCCCCCTATAAGGCTGGTTGTGCCCTTATCGCCGGTTTTCGTATATATTTTGAGTGACATTAGAATAGTTGTAATATTAAAAAAATCAGGCGGGTACTTGTTTATGTGTTGTTTGAAGTTTATCGCTCTCGATTACGCCATCCCGTAAACGAACAATTCGATGTGCATAGGCTGCAATATCTTCTTCATGCGTAACAAGGATCACTGTATTTCCCAGTGCATGGATCTTACCGAAAATTTCCATAATCTCAATTGAAGTTTTCGAATCAAGATTTCCAGTTGGC
>JBKJPO010000278.1:0-3371 GCA_046595095.1 Chitinophagaceae bacterium | reverse complement strand
CGTCCGTTATTATTATCCTGCTTCTTGCATCTGAAGATTCCCTGAGCCTCGCTGCAAGGTACCGTTATGAACATAATAATATGGAGGATCTTGAAGCGAGGCTCAGGGAATCTTCAGATGCAAGAAGCAGGATAATAATAACGGACGGCTCATTTAGCATGGATGGAACCATTGCTCAACTCGATACCATCTGCGATCTTGCTGATAAATATGATGCGATAGTAATGATCGATGAATGCCATTCAAGTGGTTTTATAGGAAAGACAGGGAGAGGTACGCATGAGTACCGTGGCGTGGTGGGTAGGATTGATATTATTACGGGCACTTTGGGCAAAGCCCTGGGTGGAGCAATGGGTGGATTTACAAGCGGGAGCAGAGAAATCATTGATATCCTGAGGCAAAGAAGCAGGCCTTATCTCTTCAGTAACAGTCTTGCTCCGGGCATTGTGGGGGCTACGCTAACGGTGTTGGATATGCTCAGTGAATCTACTGAGCTAAGAGATAAACTGGAATTCAATACCAAATATTTCCGTAAGAAAATGACTGAAGCCGGGTTTGATATTAAAGCCGGTGATCACCCCATAGTACCCATAATGCTTTACGAAGCAGTGCTTGCACAAGAGTTTGCAACTAAATTGCTTGAAGTTGGTATTTACGTTATCGGATTTTTTTATCCCGTAGTGGCAAAAGGTCAGGCGAGGATACGTGTGCAACTCAGTGCAGCACACGAGCAGCAACAACTGGACAAAGCGATCGCGGCATTTACCAGGATTGGCATAGAGCTCGGTGTGTTGAAAAAATGATATCCCTTAATTCATTAACTTAACGCATGGAGAATATAATTATCGTTGGCCGAATCCACAGGTTTATTTACACAATATCACTTACACATAATAATTTTATCTGAATTGTCTAACCAGGAAATTTTTACAGAAAAATCAATTGAAAAATCTACGGACCTGGAACATCGCCGCAAGATCAATTTTAATATTTCAAGATATAATGCAGTTGTACCTGCCGGTAAATCTCAATTCTCTGATCTTGAAACAGCAAGGGAACGTGCAAAAAATGTAAAGTGGCGTGCAATAGAAACCCTCGACCAACAGCTGGAAGAATTCGAAATGAATTTTACAAAAAGGGGCGGTAAGGTTTTATGGCCCAACAATAGTGAAGAGGCGCTTGAGCAGATACTCGCGATTTGCAAAGAAAAAAATTGCAAGACGATTGTGAAGAGTAAAAGTATGGTGACCGAGGAAATACACCTAAATGATTTTTTGGAAAAAAATAATATTGACAGCATCGAGACAGACCTGGGGGAATATATTCAGCAACTTGATGGTGAAGCACCATACCATATTGTTACTCCGGCCATGCATAAAAGCAAGGAGGATGTGGCCCGGCTTTTTGCTGAGAAACTCGGCACAGATCCATTGCTTACTCCCGGGCAACTTACTCTTGTAGCCAGGGAAAAGCTCCGGCTAAAATATATTGAAGCCGAAATTGGTATTACCGGGGCAAACTTTATCATCAGTGATATTGGAGGAATTGCTATAACGGAAAATGAAGGTAATGGGCGACTCACATGTGCATGGCCTAAAACGCATATCGTAGTTGTTGGAATTGAAAAAGTTATTCCTTCCATGCATGACCTTGGATTATTCTGGCCCTTACTTGCCACATTTGGTACAGGACAAAGGATCACGGTTTATAACACAATAGTGATGGGGCCAAAACAAGCCAAAGAAAGTGATGGCCCTGATGAGATGTTTGTGATATTGCTCGACAACGGTCGTACTAACATTTTAGCAAATCCCAAATCCCGGGAAAGCCTTTATTGTATCCGTTGCGGCGCTTGTTTGAACGCATGCCCGGTTTATAAAAATATTGGAGGTCATGCATATGGTACAACTTACAGTGGTCCGATAGGTAGCGTAATTACACCCCACCTGCAAGGAATGGCAGAATTCAAACACCTGAGTTTTGCTTCATCACTTTGCGGCAACTGTACCGAAGTATGCGCAGTAAAAATAAATCTTCATGAACTCTTACTTGATAACAGGCAGGAATCTGTTGAGGAAGGTTATACAACTTTTGCAGAGCGTATCAGTTGGAAAATGTGGCGGCTGGCCTCTTTAAACAGGAAGATGCTCAATGCGGCTCCGGGAGCATTAAAAAATAAGGTTGTAAATACTCTTTTTAAAAGTTGGAAAAAGCATAGAGGTGAACTCAATTTCAGTCCTAAAACATTTAACCAGATGTGGAAGGAACGGCATAGGAAATAAGCAACGGTTTTATAATGCAGAATTAACTCCTGATGATCCTCATTTACACACAGAAAGATTCAAATCGGTTGAGGTACAGTCTCGATTTTATTTTTGAGGAAATCTGCGGTGTTGAATATACGGTTACGCATAGCCGCGATGAATTCTCTTCCTTTAATGGTGCAAGGATTAACTATTCCCTGGAATTTTTTCCCGGATCTATTTTTATTCCGCAGGCTGAACTGCTTTTTGAAACTTTAATAAAAGAACAAGACCTGCATGAAGGAAGTATGAATGGAATCAAAATATTTTTTGAATCCAGGGAAATTCCAGGCCAGGAAACCAGTGAATTTTTTCCTTTCGATATTTTTGCAGCGACATTTTATTTGATAAGCCGCTACGAGGAATACCTTCCACATGAAAAAGATATGTATGGCCGTTATGCGCATACTAATTCATTTGCCTACAGGAAAGACTGCCTACATCTTCCCCTCGTGAATATATGGATAATGGAATTTGCAAAAATGCTTCGGGAGAAATTTCCTTCCCTGGTTTTTAAGTTTCCGGCTTTCAGTTTTATCCCAACATATGATATTGATATTGCTTATGCTTACCGGGGTAAGGGCCTGGTAAGAAATTCGGGTAGTTTGGCAAGAGCTGCATTACAAGGAAAGGGTGTTGCAATCAAAAACGGTGTTCAGTCAATTTTATTAAATAAACAGGATCCGTTTGATGTATATGCAGAACTTGATGCGCTACATCAGCGGTATGATCTTAAACCGGTTTATTTCTTCCTGGTCGCTGCAAAGAATGGATTGTATGATAAGAATATTTTACCCACAAGAAAAAATCTGCAAGAGCTGATTAAAACTACTGCTGAGAATTATATCATTGGATTGCATCCATCATGGCAAAGTGGAGACGCTGAGCATTTGCTTGCAGAAGAAAAAACTCAGCTGGAGAAGATTTGTAGAAAGCAAATCACCAACTCTCGTCAGCACTACATTCGTTTTGATATGCCGGGAGGATATAGGAGATTACTCAATGCTGGAATCACGAGCGATTATTCGATGGGATATGGAAGTATCAATGGTTTTCGTGCCTCAGTGG
>JBKJPO010000261.1:0-5624 GCA_046595095.1 Chitinophagaceae bacterium | reverse complement strand
GTGTAGCCATATCTCGTCGCTACACGAAATTGTACCAACCCTACAAGCACTTGTGGCTTATCTAACAAGGGAAAATAATGGCATCAGGGTTTATGAGAAAAAAACCTACATGCACCTTACTGAAAAAAGAGAAACAATAGAGATGAGTAATGGCATGAGCTATGCAAAAGATGATGATGGAAAATGGTATGTAATACCGTGAGTATTTATTTGCTCTCCGGTGAATTTACAAGCATTTTTCCGATAGTAAAATAAAAAATAGTCCCATTGTTATTCCCTGACTCTACCCATATTCTACCACCATGTAATTCAACAATTTTTTTGCAAATCGCCAACCCGATACCTGTTCCATCATACTTATTCCTGTTGTGCAAACTTTGAAAAATGACAAATATTTTTTCAAAATATTTTGATTCAATTCCGATCCCATTGTCTTTCACGTAAAACAACCATTCCTTATCCCGATCCTCAAAACCGATATCAACTACAGGTGATTGTTCATTACGATATTTAAGCGCATTACTAATAAGATTTTGGAATAATTGCATGATCTGCGATTCATTGCCATAGATCTTTGGAAGAGGATTAACAACTACTGATGCATTTGATTCATCAATAACTAATTTTAGAGAAAACTTAATATTAATAATAAGATTGTTTAGATCTATGAGTACAAGTTTCTGATTAAATGAACTAATCCGAGAATATTCCAGCAAATCAAGAATGAGTTTTTTCATCCTGTCAGCGCCATCCATAGCAAAATCAATGTATTTAATAGCTGTCTCATCCAATTGGTTGTAATACTTTTTTTGCAAGAGCTCCAAAAAACTGCTTACCATACGTAAAGGTTCCTGCAAATCATGAGAGGCAACATAAGCAAATCTTTCAAGTTCGTTATTTGAAAGAGCTAATTCTGAAGCATGTTTTTCCAATTCTTTATTGAGATCATTAATGGCTATCTCATGTTCTTTTAGGCCGGTCACATCCTGCATTGATCCAATCATTCGATAGGTACTCGTAGAATCCCTCAATAAGTTTCCCCTATCAGAAACATATGCAACCGAACCATCAGCGCGCATATAACGATATTCATCTTTCCATGTAGATTCATCATGATGAGTGATTTTATTCAATCTTGATATGATAACCCTCTCCTTGTCTCCAGGATGAATATTATCGGCCCATGTTGCAAAATCACCCATATTGTTATCAACATGGTGACCAAACAATTTTTCGAAACCATCACCTAAATGCAAGTGCAAAGTTTTTACATCCCAATCCCATACCGCATCAAAAGTTGTTTTGCTCAGATTTAGATAACGCTCGCTGGTAGATAAAAGGTTTTGTTCATGTTTTTTTCGATCGCTGATATCAATCATCAGCGAGCTTATTTTTTCATTTCCATTTGCATCAATAAAAATTGAGGATGTAAACTCCACCGGAAACTCTGTTCCATCGCTTTTAATGGCTCTCATCTCACCTTTTACCTTCCCGATATTTTTTCGTTGGTGAAAAGCCTCATTAAAACGATCATCATTTACATCAATGATGTGATGCTTTTTTAATTTCAGCAAGTCTTCTCTTTTATATCCAAACAATTCACACGCAGCAGTATTAGTATCCAGCAAATCCCCTTCATCGTTTGATAGAAAGAATGCCATCATCGATGTATCAATGATAGCATGATATCTGTTATGACTCTCCTGCAATAAGAGTTCTTTCATTTTCCTTTCAGAGATATCAGTCATGATACCTCGAAGGTAAGTAGCTATCTCATTCTCAATAATCACGGAAACAAAATCCTGGAGCCAAACAACTTTTCCATTTACATCAATCATCCTGTATTCGAGTGTATGTGAACGCTTCTCATCATTACATGTCTTCGAGTACATAGTCACCCATTCCTTGTCGTCAGGATGAATATGATCAATCCAGAAGGTCGGATTATCGATCCATTCTGCAATAGGATAGCCGAGCATAGCTTCTGCTTGTTTGCTTACAAAAGAATAGCGACAAGTGCGGGCATCTGCTTCCCAAACAATTCCATCTATCGTATTCACAAGCGCATTGTAATTGTGCTCAGACCTGATCAACTCCTGTTCAGCTAATTTTTGTTGTGTAATATCATTAACCACAACCAGCCTGGCATTCTTGTCATCGTATTTAATAGCATGTGAAGTGATTTCGGCCAGGATCCGCTGCCCATTTTTCTTTTTATGTTCCCATATACTGCTGGAATCCCCTTTGTGGAAGACTTTTTGAGATAAAAAAAAATTCAATTTAGCAGCTGATTTTTCAGTGCGTATATCCATCAGGGTCATGGAAAGAAATTCCTTTAATGTATAACCATAATGTTTGATTGCTGCGGTATTTACTTCCAGGAATTTGAACGTGTTTACTTCGTATATCCAGGAAGGTAATGGGTTACTGTTGAAAAGGTTCCTATATTTTTCTTCTGATTTTTTTAGAGCAGCTTCTTCTTCCTCACAATCAGCATCTTTTCTCCCTATGCAGTACATAACCTGCGCTTCACTATCCCACGCTGATGACCAGGTCAATGAAATAATACTGCCACTGCGATGTACACAACGATTTTTAAATTTCGTTGGACTAATGCCAGACCTGGTATCATCCATCATTTGAAGAGTTGCTGCCTTGTCCTCGTCATACACAATATCCACTAGTTTTGTGTTGCACAGTTCCAATGATTTATAGCCCCACATCGATATACATGCGGAGCTTACTTTTATGAATATGCCTTCCCCGCTACAAACACAAATCACATCAGGAGAGAAACCCATAATTTTTTCTACATCTGACTTAGATAATTCATACTCAACAGATTTGATTTTAATATTTCCCTTTTGATTTACCATTAATATTTATTTATACCACCCTGGTAATGGTGAACTCATTAGTAGATACATACTTGGATATGATACTTTTCTCTGTAAATTTTCTGCCGGTCCCTGTATAAACATTGGAAATTGTAACAATATTACATCTCACAAGCAGGAGCAAGGCAGTGGCAGATTCTGCTTGCTGCCGGCAGCAGCTATGTTCGCGAATAAATGTAATACGATTCTATCGTTTGTGCACAGTATTTTCACGGAATGATTTGTAGAAATTTTATTACCCCTGATATTAACCGTTGAACCATTGGGATTGTACAAATTCGATCAATCTACTTATCTTCCAGATACCAAATAAGCAAAATACACGAGCATGAAAAAATTATTCATTTGTATCATGATTATATCGGCAGTTTCTCTCCAATTCTGTTCTTCCTCAAAAAACCTTGCCAAAGAGCCACCAAGACTTACTTATGAAAGCGACGTGCAACCGCTCATTATAGGCAATTGTTCACCCTGCCATATTCCCCCAAAAGGCAATAAAAAAGCTTTTAATACTTATTTGCCTGTAAAAACAGAAATTGACGAGATCATAAGCCGTATTAAACGTGATCCATCAGAAAAAGGCTTTATGCCATTTAAACACCCCAAACTACCTGATTCTACCATCCAGGTATTCGCGAAATGGAAAGCAGATGGATTGTTGGAAAGATGATTATAGGTTCAAAACGTTTAAGAGGTTTAAGAGGAGACTGTAGGCTTTAAGCTTTATAAACTATTTCATTTAATGCGTTTTAAATGATATAAAAATTTTGGAGGACTTGAAATCTAAACATTCCCGCGATTTAAACCCATTAAACGATTTGAATGTCTTAGCCACCTTAAACTTCTTAAACCTCTTAAACCTCTTGAACCTCTTGAACGTTTTAAACGTCTTAAACGAAAAAAACCCGCTCCACCGTCCAGTATAAAGCTACCGCAGCAATGAGGATCGAAATTGGATATACGAATTGCTGTCTAAATTTTGGTCTTTGGCCAAAGGGTTTAACAAGCAATAAAAAGACTGCAAGAATAATAGCGACCTGCCCCAGCTCCACTCCCAGGTTAAAAGAAATTATTGAAGCCAAAAACTTATCCCGGGGCAGGCCAATCTCATTCAAAGAACTTGCAAACCCAAGTCCATGAATAAGACCAAATAAAAATACCAGTAATATTCGCCAGGGTTTCAATTCAGATAAAAATAAATTCTCGATTGCAATGAATAGAATTGACAATGCAATGATTGGTTCAACGACTTCGGCTGGCGCTACAATAATATTTTTCATGCTCAAAGCCAGTGTTATAGAATGAGCAACCGTAAAAGCTGTGGCTTGCCAGAGAATGACTTTAATTTTATTACTTAGCAGACATAAGCCTACAACAAAAAGTATATGATCGAATCCGTATGGGAGGATGTGTTGAAATCCAAGTTTGAGATAATACCAGATCACGTCACCGGCAGGAGCATTCTCAAGGGCATAATTGATTGTATGTGCATAGGAATTTATGCTTGTAATAAGCAGGCTTAAAGTACATACAAGAATAAATTTGCAGCTACGTGATCGCATAATGATGAAGGGCTAAAGATGTCTTCCTTTTTGCTCACATGGACTGGAGTACTGATGTTGTTTCAGCCTTCAAAGCTTTTCCTACATATTGATTATCCGGTGAAATACCTTGCAACATTGTTTTGGCAAGTTCTTTATCTCCAGTCTTGTAAAATATGAGGCTCGCCCTGCTCAATAAAATCGGGTTCTTGGAATTGGTTTTAAGTGCAGTTTTTATATATGGAAGTGCTTTGGCATATTCTTTCCGGCAATAATACATCCAGGCTAATGTTTCATTTACATCAATATTTAAAGGCCTCCTGTTATATTCAACTAACGCATGCTCGAGCGCTTTATCAAGATTATTGATTTTTAAATAAGCTACTGCTAATTCCTGGTCACTGTAATGACCAATAGTTTCATCATCGGAAGAAGCCTTCGCTTCTTTTGACATATCAGCAATGATTTTATTTAAAATCTCATCTGCTTCTTTAGTCTTCCCTGTGAGTCTATAAATATCAGCCAACTCTTCATTTAGTGTATAATCATCTACCAGGGAAACTGCTTTCTGATAATGTGAAATTGCGGTGTTGTGATCATTACGTGCGAGCGCTACACGGCCTAAACCGGCAAGTGCGTATGGATATGCAGGTCTTAAGCTTAATGAAAATTTATACAATGAATCCGCATGAATATAATCGCCGGTCTTTTCATAAAGATGCGCTAATTGTGTTCTCGTCCATTCTGTATGTTCATCACCAGCACCTCCGGCTTCAACGGCCAAAGTCATTGCTTTTATCGCCCCTGCATAATCTCCATTTATCTCTCTCAAATAAGAGATGCGGGAATAAGATGTGAGGTCGGGGCGAATTGAAACCATTTTATCCGCATTCGCGATGGCTGAATCATAGTTTCCCATTTCAACATTTCCATCTACCAGTAATCCGTACACGTAAGCATTAGAAGGATTGATCTTTTGCGCTTGCTGCGCTGTGGCAAGGCCATCCGCGAAATGATGCTGTGACATAAAGATTAGAGCTTTGAAAACCAGTGCATGAAAGTTCTGAGGATCGAGTTCTAAAACATTATTAATATATTTCATAGAAGCCCGCGTTACGGGAAATCATATGTATTATGATATGGCTTCTATGAAATATATTAATAATGTTTTAGAACTCGATCCTCA
>JBKJPO010000251.1:0-2529 GCA_046595095.1 Chitinophagaceae bacterium | reverse complement strand
TTTTTGCGGATCTGTAATTCACAAGCTCACTAAGCATTTCGAACTAAGAATTTAGTTCATGAAAAAGGAAATACTCATCATAGAAAACTTAGTTGTATTTGAAAAGCTGATCAACAGGGATAACTGATCTATGATATCAATATGCTGGTAATGCCCCGAACCCTGCACGACAAACACAAGGATGTAGATCCGGAAAAAGGGATCCAGGTTTTACGAAGGCAAGTAAGGAGTAGGCGGAGAGTAGAGGGCAGTAGGGAGTAAACAAATTATACTTAATGAGTTAGGCAGTAAGTGCTCCTACTTCCAACTGCCTCCCACCAACTTCCTGATGAGCTTTTGCTTAGCACTCGTTTTCTCTTTCATCCAAATTTTTTTGATGCTTTCTAATAGCTCTCTATCATATTTATTCAAACGATCAAGCCAGTGAATTTTCATCAAGGCAATGGCAGTACATTTGTCCTGGAAGTATCCTAATTCTTCAAGGAGCAAATTAAAATATTCATTGTCGTTACCTTTCAATGCATAAACAGCTGGTATATTGATTCCAAGGTCGGAGTATATTTTAACGCTGTACATTAAATCTTTCAAATTTTTCCGGATGGTATGAATATTTTCATCGCTGAAATGACCGGATGCGATGATGCCATTTATAACATTCCATTTCTTTTGTATGAATATTTTGAAATCCCGCAAATGAAATTCATCTGGCAAACCGGCTTTTGTTTTTTGTTTGCTTTCAAAAACTGGATTCTCTGAAAAATGTTCTGAAAGACCCGGTTTCAAGTTTTCGATTTCTTCCTGCAATTGTTTGTTGTATGCTTTCGTTTTCTCCGATTGCAATGTTACGATGTTTGCAATTCTTTCCTGTTGTAACTGAAAATCCCTGATGAGACCCGTGATGCGGTAACATGTTTTTAATTTTTTTGACAAATTTATTTCATCGGCTATCTCACGCTTCACTGATAACATTCGTAAAAAAGCCCGCAGCTTTTTAAACTCTACCCGGAATTGGTGTATGTCTTCAGAATTAAGTTCCTTATCAATTTTTTTAAGGTGATTCTGCAATTTCCTGTACTGCCCGTTTATTATATGTGCAATCCGGTCTTTATCCATTTTCCTATAACGGCTGTTTAAATCTAATAAAAAAACCATTATACTTAAAAGCATAACGGTTAAGTTTACACTATCTGATTGAACGTAAACTTTTGAATTGAATTTTATCAGGAGCAGGTAAGGTCAAAGTTATGCAAACCAATTCCCGATCATTATCCTGGTGCCAAGTATGATACAAATGATACAGGAAACTACTACCAGGTATTGTTGTATGCGTTTGAAAGACTGCAGCTTTTTTGAGAATGGCAGACAAAGCACTGCTGCTGCGAGCATCATTCCTCCAACGCAGCCGATACTGAAGATGATTAGAAATAAAAGGCTTCCTCCAATACTTTTCATGGCTGCCATGGCAGCAAGTATGAGTATCCCACTTCCTGCCAATCCGTGAACAATGCCAACTCCGAAAGATAACTTGTGCTGATGCAAGTGCGAGCCTTTGCTTTCTGTGCCGGCGTGTACGTGCAAATGGTTATGTGTTTGCCCGTTATGCATATGCTGATGTGTATGAATGCTAAGTGATGAATGCCTGTAAAATTGCCATAGCCTGAATATCCCCAAAGCAATAATTAAAACACCAACTGCGCCCTCCATAGATTGAAAATAATGTTCAGGTATTGCCCACCTGAATAATAACATAATTATGCCTACTACAAGGATTGAGGCACTGTGACCCAATCCCCAGAATGTACCATCTTTCATGGCTAAGAAAGTTGAGCTACGCTTTGTAACGATATTACTGACCGCCACTAAATGATCAGCTTCAAATGCATGCCTGAAGCCTAACGATGCAGCCAAAACGAAAGGTAAAATTTCTGTCCACATAACTCAAATTCTTTAATGGCATCTACACTTCCATAGCGTAAGCAGAATAATGATAATATGCTGCGCAGGCACCTTCATTCGAAACCATTGGGGCACCTAACGGGCTAACCGGTTTACATTTCTTTCCAAAATGTTGACACTCGAAAGGCTTTTTAATTCCTTTCATTATTTCACCGGCAATACATTCCGGATTCTCGGGAGCTTCGGCTATATTGATATTAAATTTCTTTTCTGCATCAAAGTCACTGTAAGCCGCTTTTACTTTGTAACCGCTCATAGGAATAATTTCCATTCCACGCCATAACCGGTCGGTCACTTCAAACACTTCGTAAATTGTTTCCTGTGCTTTTGTATTACCTTCTTCTGTTACAATTCGTGCGTATTGGTTCTCCACTCTTGCTTCGCCGGATTCCAATTGTTTTACGGTCATCAAAATTCCTTCCAGCAAATCAACGGGTTCGAATCCTGTGATCACAATTGGCACTTTATATTTTTCCACCAATGGATAATATTCGTAAATGCCCATGATTGCGCATACATGACCTGCACCCAGGAATCCATCCACTTTGCTGAGCTCATCATTCATCACTTCTT
>JBKJPO010000058.1:0-17257 GCA_046595095.1 Chitinophagaceae bacterium | reverse complement strand
ATTTGATTACCTGGGTAAAGACATGAAACAAATTCTGGATAAGGATTTTTGCATGCTGGCAGAACATAACGGTAAGATCATCGGGTTTTCTTTGGCGATACCGGATATCAACCAGGTTCTTATAAAAATAAAAAGAGGGCGATTATTTCCTACCGGAATTTTTAAGCTCCTCTTTGGATTGAAAAAAATAAACTATGTAAGGGTATTGGCTCTCGGAGTAGAAGAGGAATACAGAAGGATGGGTATCGAAGCCTGCTTTTATGCAGATCTAATTCAAAAATCCATAGCTAAAAATATTATTGGAGGTGAAGCTTCCTGGATTTTGGAAAATAATCTCATGATGAAAAAGGGTTTAGATAGTTTGAACGCTGTTCAATATAAAAGGTACAGGATTTATCAAAAATCCATATGAAAGAAAAGGTATTAATAACAGGCGCGAATGGATTTCTTGGCTTTCATTTGATCGAATCTGCCCTTGCAAGAAACCTGGAAGTTTATGCAGCCGTGCGAAAAAGCAGCGACATAAAGCACCTTGAACATTTGCCAATTCAATACGTTTACCTGGATTATAACAATACTGAAAGGTTAGCTTCAGGCTTACGGGAAGGAGCATACGATTATATTATTCATGCGGCGGGGCTAACGAAAGCTAAATCGCTTTCAGAATACAATCAGGTGAATGTTGATATCACTGTCAACCTTTCTAAAGCCATACAAGAATCAGTAACAGGATTTAAAAAGTTGGTTTTTCTAAGTAGTTTGGCAGCAGTTGGCCCATTGAATAATTCCAGGGAACTGATAACTGAAGATACTAAACCAAAGCCGGTGACCCAATATGGAAAAAGTAAGTTGATGGCCGAACAGGCCCTTGAATCCTTTCAGCTTCCTTTAACGATACTGAGGCCCACAGCAGTTTACGGGCCAAGGGAAAAGGATATCTTTATTATTCTTAAAACGATCAGGAGAGGTATTGATGCATACATCGGGAAGATACAACAACAACTCAGTTTTGTCCACGCGAGAGATGTAGCCGACCTGGCCATAAGTTCTTTGTTTATGAATGCAAATGGCATTTATAATATCAGTGATGGGCAAAATTACAGCAGGTATGATCTTGCAGATATAACAAAGTCAATACTGAAAAAAAAAGCATTTAGAATTCATCTCCCGGTTTATATTGGTAGGATGATGGCATCAGTTTCTGAAACAACGTATTCATTAATGAATAAGGTACCGGTACTCAATAAGGAGAAATTGAATGAGTTCCTTGCAAATAACTGGGTATGCGATATCAGCAAAGCAAAAAAAGAGCTTGAATTTAAACCTGGATTTAATTTGCAAAATGGCCTCGAGCAAACGATCGCATGGTATAAAGAGCATAAGTGGCTCAGGTAAAATAATAATTTTTAATTTTTAAACATTAGAATATGGATCAACAAGTAAAACCGGCGAGTGGAAAGTTAGGTATACTCATGCCGGGTCTCGGGGCTGTTGCCACGACTTTTATCGCCGGAGTGGAAGCCGTAAAAAAAGGAATTGCTCAACCAATTGGATCACTTACCCAAATGGGCAACATCCGCCTGGGGAAAAGAACAGAGAACAGGTATCCAAAAGTTAACGAGTTTGTATCACTGGCAGGCCTAAACGATATTGTTTTCGGCGGTTGGGATATTTATGAAGATAATGTGTACGAGGCTGCAATAAATGCGAAAGTTCTTGAATTACCCCTGCTGCATGCTATCAAAGAGGAATTGGAAGCGATCAAACCGATGAAAGCTGTTTTTGATAAATCATATGTATCCAACCTGGATGGTACAAATGTAAAAACAGCGGCTACGAAATATGCTCTTGCTCTTGCTGTAATTGAAGATATTGAGAACTTTAAAAAAGAGAATGGCTGTGATCGTATTGTAATGGTTTGGTGTGGCAGTACAGAAGTGTACATTGAATCCAATCACTTGCATGCTACTATTGAGGCCTTTGAAGCAGCAATGAAAAATAACGAAAGCCTTATTGCGCCAAGCATGATCTACGCCTATGCTGCAATCAAATGCGGCATTCCTTTTGCTAATGGTGCGCCAAATCTTAGCTGCGATATTCCTGCCCTGGAGCAACTTGCTAAAGAAACAGGCTCGCCAATCGGTGGTAAAGATTTCAAAACCGGTCAAACCCTGATGAAGACTATTATTGCACCCGGTCTGCATGCAAGATCCCTGGGCGTTAGGGGATGGTTCTCAACAAACATCCTTGGTAACAGGGACGGTTACGTGCTGGATCACCCGGATAATTTCAGAACAAAAGAAGTTTCAAAACTGAGCGTACTGGAAGATATTTTTCGCCCTGACCTGAACCCGGAACTATACGGTGATCTGTACCATAAAGTGCGAATCAATTACTATCCTCCTCACGGTGATAACAAGGAAAGCTGGGATAACATTGACATCTTTGGCTGGCTGGGATATTCGATGCAGATTAAGATTAATTTTCTATGCCGCGATTCCATCCTGGCGGCGCCCATCGTATTAGACCTGGCCTTATTCCTTGATCTTGCAAAGCGTGCAGGCATGAGCGGTATACAGGAATGGTTGTCATTTTATTTTAAATCACCACAAACATTAGCTGGTCTGAGCCCGGAGCACGACATATTCAAACAATTGATCAAATTGCAGAATACCTTACGTCATATGATGGGCGAAGACCTTATAACGCACCTGGGCCTCGACTACTACCAGGATGTGGTTGAAGCATTATGATAGTATTTCATAAACTCGTAGCAAGCTTTTTTGGTATAGGATACTTCGGTAAAGGAAGTGGTACCATAGCTGCGATTATATTTTGTATTATTTGGTATTTGATGCCTGCCTGGTATGTTTCATCCGCCTGGCAGGTATGGGTAACCTTTCTAATAATTTGTATTGGCACATGGAGTTCCGGGAAAGTTGATATAATCTGGGGAAAAGACAGCAGTAGGGTGGTAATTGATGAAGTAGCAGGGATGGCCATCTCACTGCTGTTTGTGCCGCATAACATTTACTTCCTTTGCGGGGCTCTATTATTATTCCGGTTCTTTGATATTGTGAAGCCATTTTATATTAGGAAAATGGAAAAATATCCAAAGGGCTGGGGTGTAATGGCAGATGATGTTTTAGCAGGGGTTTACACTTTGCTTCTGGTTCATCTTGTGATGATATTATTAAAATTGTAATGAAAACTTTTTTTAAAGCAAATGTTGCATCACTAACAGCAAGCGGATGCGATTTCCTGATAACGGTCATCGCAGTTCAATTACTTAAAGTGGATGCATTTTATTCCAGCATCATTGGGACTGTTTGCGGGGGAATAATCAATTTTTTAGTTTGTCGCAACTGGGTGTTTGATTCCCGTGAAAGTTCTCTCGGCTTCCAGGGACGAAAATATTTTATTACCTGGGTTGGAAACCTGCTCTTAAATTCCTGTGGGGTATTTGTTTACATCAGGATATTGGAGATGAATTATATAGTTTCGAAACTCATTGTGTCATTGGTGGTTTCGATAGTGTATAATTATCCAATGCAAAAAAAATATGTATTCAGACAGGGTTGAATAGAGTTGGGTTATGATTTAATAAGCGCAAGGTTGGTCAACATAACACCATTTGTATCAAAAACAATTCCTGGTAAATAAACTGGTATTATAAATGGCTAATGAATCATTGAGGGACAGGTTGCAACAACTGATATATAAGGTTATTAACCCCTTGGTAAGAGGTATGATCAGGGTTGGGTTCACGCCAAATAGCGTAACCACTACAGGATTAATTTTGAATATTGGGGTTGCGATAATATTCATCCTGGGAGGGGAGGAGGGTAATCGGGGTGACCTCACCTATCTAAGCTGGGCGGGGGCATTAATCCTCTTTGCCGGCTTATTTGATATGCTCGACGGGCAGGTGGCAAGACTGGGTAATATGAGCTCAAAGTACGGCGCACTGTTTGATTCAGTTCTGGACAGATATAGTGAATTGGTAATGTTCCTTGGTATCTGCTACTATCTTATCGCCCATCATTATTTCCTGAGTTCATTATTTGCATTCATCGCCATGATCGGATCAATGATGGTAAGTTATACCCGCTCCAGAAGTGAAGGACTGGGTATCCAAAACAAAGGTGGCCTGATGCAACGCCCCGAGCGGGTTATATTAATTGCAGTAAGTGCAATAGCTTGTGGAATCACAGGCTATTACATCGGTGGAAATTATAAACTAACCGTCGAGGGATTTCCAATACCCGTATTTGAAACCATGTCGGTATTTACCATACCACTAACAGTGATGGCTGTACTAACAAATGTTACTGCTTTGAAAAGATTGTTTGCTGCAAAAAAGGACCTCGACGCATTAGATGCCAAAGAAAAATAATCTTCGATTAAATGCATAGCCAAAATGATCATATTAAGATGGAGAAGAGTGGATTTTATTCAATGCAAACTTTGCTTACTGTTATTTCAATTTCATTCGTTTACCTTACTCTAAGTTTTTTCCTGGTTGGCTTTAAATCTGACCAGGTATTCCTTGTACTATTTTTCAACGCCTGTTATTTCGCATCCGCAGTAAGCAGGAAATTCATCCTGGGATTTTCGATCTTCATCGTGTACTGGATCATCTTTGACTTCATGAAGGCTTTTCCCAATTACAATTTTAATGAGGTGAATATAGCCAGTTTATATGAAGCTGAAAAATGGTTGTTTGGTTCTGAATTGAACGGCATAATTCTTACACCAAATGAACTTTGCATCCATTATGGTAACACATTCCTGGATGTACTTTCAGGAATATTTTACCTATGCTGGATCCCGGTGCCGCTGGCTTTTGCGGCTTATCTTTTTTTCAAAAACAAGAATCTTTTCATCCAGTTCTCCCTTACATTTCTTCTCGTGAATTTGCTGGGCTTTATTGTGTATTATGTTTATCCCGCAGCTCCGCCATGGTATGTTCAATTGTATGGAACCGGTTTCGTGCCCAATACGCCCGGTCATGCAGCGGGCTTATTGAAATTTGATGAATTTTTCAACGCCCCTATTTTCCAGAGCCTCTATTCAAAAAGTTCGAATGTATTTGCAGCAATGCCATCGTTGCACGCGTCTTACCCTGTAATAGTGCTTTATTATGGAGTTAAACAAAAGCTGCGTTGGATGAATATTTTCTTTGCAATCGTGATGCTGGGAATATGGTTCGCGGCTGTTTATACAACCCATCATTACTGGCTCGATGTATTAGCAGGTGTAATTTGCGCAACGATTGGAATCATGTTGTATACGCGGGTAATATTAAAATCCGGGTGGTATAACCGTTTCCATAATTACTACATATCTAAAATCTAAAATTAGAATACCTCACCAGTTATTGTTGTAGTTCTTATATAATATAACCCAAGCCATAAAGAAGAAAATTGGAAATGCGATTATCAGATAATCTTTTGTAAGAATAGTGTCATAAAATACTATCAATTTAAAAACTCGTAGAAAGATCAAAACTTTTTCAATCTGTCCTATAAAATTTCTCGTTAATCACCTTATATATTTATTAATCATCAAAAATATTTTACAATGACAAAATTATCAATCAGGAATATTGGCGCTTCTGCCATTATTCTACTAGTATTTACCGCCTGTAAAAAGGATTTTTCTCCTACTGAAGAATCTTCCGGCAATCCAATGGCTTCTTCTTTTAAAGCAAAACCCGAAATTGTTTCTGGGATTATTTTTTATGCATTGAGCGGAAACACCCTGGATAAATTTTTAGCTAATGATCCTAAAGACCCAATAAGTTCTGCTACAATTTCAGGCTTGCAGCAAGGGGAAAGATTATTGGGCATTGATTTCCGTCCTGCAACTGGGGGTTTATATGGCTTGGGAAGCAACAGCCGTCTATACTTAATAAACCCTGCTACAGGAGTGGCCACACTAGTTGCCCCATTAACCAGGGTATCTATGGGTATTTCCACTCCCTTGTCATTGTCAGGATCATCCTTTGGGTTTGATTTCAACCCTGTAGTGGATCGCATACGTATTGTGAGTAACACAGGACAAAATTTGCGTGCAAATCCCGTAACAGGTGTAACCTTAGTTGATGGTTCGATAAATCCTCAACCTGCCTCAGTAAATGGTGTAGCTTATGACAATAATCAAAATGGAGCAACAAGTACTGAACTATATGCACTTGATATTTTTTCCGGTCAACTTTTTGAAATTGATCCCCCTAACGCCGGACAGCTTATAGAGCCACTGCCCGTAAAACTTAAAATCACTGGTGATGGTGGATTCGATATAGCACCAAGAAATGCGAATGTTACGACAGATATTGGTCTGGGTCTTTATGAAGTAAATAAAAAATCTACTTTATTTCTAATCGATGTTGAAACAGGTGAAATATCAATATTAGCTAAGTATCATAAAGATGTTATGTATTCAGGAATTGCGATTAGCCCTGTTGCCCAAAACTAGGCCCAGGTTAGCTGGATTGTCCTTGAGCTTTTGAATTTTTAATTAGTCGATTAAGTGTGGGTAACATTGCAAAAGTTCCTGCTGATGGCCTAAAGCAATATAAATCATACAAGCTTATTTGAGGATACGTTGCGGGATTGTTGCAACAGGCAATTCAAAGATTACCAGAATTTAAGTAAAAAACTGTTGAGAGCGGTAATGATAAATTAATTACCGCTCCAACAGTATATTTAAACATTTGCTTCGGGTAAAGTCTCCCCTAGTTTATTATCTGTAACAAATTTATCCCTCACCTGGTTAAATTCAGTTTGAAGATCTTTGGCAGCAATCAAAGAATCATCAATGTGACCATGAATTTCAGGCAATTTTTCTTCAAGCAACCTGTTCCCTAGGTTAATATTATCCGCTTCCAGCTGTGTTACTTTCTTTAACAGGGAAGTCTGGCTGTTCGTGATATCTTCAAGTTCACGAAGCATCTTATCCATCATTTGCATTTTTTCGACCTTATCCATAAAAAATTATTTTAATAAACCACTACCAATACAGTGCCTGATTCATCCCGGTTATTATATTCCCCATAGGAAACTCACCTGGATATTAACTATTTTGCAGCCGTAAAAATTCTCCCTGATGTATCTGGCACAAATTACTTTCCCGAAATTCACCATCCTGTTATCACTAATAATCCTTGTCTCCGCTTGTACTACCTCAAAATATAGTGCAGCAAACCGGTCCTATCGTAAACAGGCAAAAGCTTATGCAACCCTTATCCGGAAAGAACCCAGTGATATTAACCATACTGCAACTTCCTGGACAGGCACTACGAATTTCAGTTTACGCAGACCCAATTTTGTAATCATACATCATACGGCTCAGAATTCCTGTGAGCAAACATTGAATACTTTTACAAATGTAAAGACTGAGGTCAGCGCTCATTACGTGATCTGCCGGGATGGAATAATTCATCATATGCTCAGTGACAATTTGCGTGCTTGGCATGCAGGCGGTAGCAGGTGGGGAAATCTTACCGATCTTAATTCAGCATCCATCGGTATTGAACTTGATAATAATGGTTTTGAAAGTTTTGCAGAACCGCAAATCAACAGTCTATTGACATTACTTTCATCCTTAAAAAAAACACATACCATTCCTGCTGCTAATTTTATAGGCCACGGTGATATAGCGCCCACGAGAAAGGTTGATCCAAATGTAACTTTTCCCTGGAAGCGTTTGTCAGAAAATGGTTTTGGATTGTGGTATGATGATATAGCAGATGTTCAAGTGCCCGAAAATTTTAGTGTAAAACAAGCACTGCGAATAATTGGCTATGATATGGCAGACAGTGCAGCAGCTATGCAGGGATTTAAAAGGCATTGGATGCAGGATACAATGAAAACTTTCAACCTTACAGACAGGAAAGCGCTTTATAATTTATCAGGCAAGTTTCAATAATCTTAAAGATGCTGAAAGTACCTGGCATCTTTGAATTAATTTTAACATAATCGGTTACACCGGCAGAAATATTTCGCCGTCTATTTTGAAGAGATTATAAGAATTCTAAATCCAAACAACTGCGGATATACTATACTATAATAGCTTTTTTTAACGGAAGTAATTTTTAGCTTAAAAATTCGTTTGTTGGGTATCTCCTTATTTAATTCCCTGATTCCTGGGCATCAGGAAAAAGCTTTGTTTTTTGAAGGACTAAAAAGTATTTGATTGATCTCTTGAATTACACACATAAGAACTGTTGCGGCCTCAGGAGATTTGTATGAGTTAAACAGTCAATGAAACATTTCTGGATTACCATATGCCTGATCTGCGTTGAGTTGGTGTCAATTGCGCAGTCGCCACTTTCATTAAAGGATAGTGCAGATAAACTCATGGCGACAGATCCGGGAAAAGCCTTGCCAATATACCAGCAGTTTATAAAGCAACACGCAAAAAATCCTCAGCAGTTTCTTTATTTTTTATATGCTGCTTATGACTCCATTTATTTTATTTCCGGGGTGCAAAAAAATTTCTTTTCCGCTGAGCATGCTGCGCAGCAAGCCTTTGAACTCGCAAGAAAGTATAATGACACCCTTGTTCTAAATGACAGGTTGACCTTCCTGGTCAAATTTTATAAAGCAGCACTGGACAAAGACTGGCAAATCCCATACAAACTTTTGCAAGGCAAGAACAGGCAAATGATTCTTCCCATTCGATCGGTAACAAAATTGAAAAATGATTCTAACCTGGTGATCATTTCCGCAGGCGAAATAGATGGCCTCCATGTTGGTCAATTGATAGAATGCATTGGGGTTAAGCAACCTTTTCTCGAAATCGACCGCAGTAGTAATATTCTTGGAAGGGGTACGATAATTTCGGTGTCTGCTAACAACGCCACTGCCAGAGTTCTGCAAACTTATTCAGCTGATTCAACTGATAACATTTACCCTGGAGATATGGTGCTTTGTACTGCATCACCTTTTTATGCAAAAGAACTCGGGGCTTACCAGTTTTTAGCTGAATATAATATATCCTTTCTCGATAACTATCGGCAAGAGGCGTACCATCAGCGGCAATTGGCTTATTATCCAATTGAGGGTCAGGAAAAATTACTGGATAGCTTTTACCTTAAAGCTGTTAAAGAAGTAGCAGAAATGTTGAAAGGTGATACAATTCTTGCAAGCAGTTATGCTGTGAAGATAGGTAATGGCTTTCTTCAGGGGAAGTGGCTCGCCGAAGCTTTGGAAGAAACAAGGATAGAGCACATCCATGCATTTTTAAAATATGTAGAAAGATATCCTGGCAAATATTATGGACAACGTTTCAAGTTTTCTGAAGTGTATGCAACATGGCTTATAAACAATTCGCCGCTTCATGAACTTGATTTGATGAAACTCCTGGTCAATTATAAAGGGAAACCATTTTTTAAAGAAATACTTAAGGCGTATGATAGTAGCATAACAACCGGGAAAAATTGGATCTATTGGAAAAATAATTTTTTGGATAGCCTCGACAACGGCATTTTACTTCCAGGGAATTGGGAAATCATCAACCTTACTTCAAAGCTTTTCAAAGATCCTGATATCATTACCTGGAAAAAACTTCTTGAAGGAAGGGTTGCTGCAAATCGGTCTGACAAGAAAACTGCAGTTCTGAAGCTTGCCGAAGCTCAACAGGAATTTGCAAGCAGGGGGATGGATGAAGAAGTGCTTTTTGTAAAGAACCAGCTGCTGCAGGTAAATAATCAGCGTCTTGCCAAAGTGGCCGTCCAGACAAGCCATTTTCTTCCTTATTCAATTTCGTTTAGTCCAGACGGTAAGTACTTTGCTACCTATGGGGATGATTATACAATAAAAATATGGGATGCAAAACTTGTTCGCCAGGTAACAACAATTAATGCTCATAATAATTCAATAAATAAAGTCGCATTCAGTTTCAACAACCGCTACTTTGTAAGCTGCAGCGACGATGAGACAATAAAAGTATGGGATACCAAATCCCTTCAATTATATAAATCAATCAATGCTGGTTATGCAGTTAAATTTGCTGCGCTTAATAAAGTTGGAGATAAAATAATTGTTGCAGGCAGTGATTCATGTATTAAAACTTATGATTTTCTAACCGGCAAAGTTGACAGCAGTTACAGGATTCATAAGGCAAAGATCAATGCAGGTGATTACAATCCCGAATACCAGCAGATATTTTATTCAGGCGGCAGAGATAGTCTTGCATACATCACGAATATCGAAACCGGCGAGTGGACAAGATGGTTCAAAAGCGGCGGGAAAGTGCAGGCGGTTCGGGCCTCACATGACAGACAGTTTGTAGCAGTGCTTGGCTCAAACGGAGAGATAAAGGTCTGGCGGAATAGTGGAAAATTTCTTGGCAGGTTGCAGGTACTGAAGAAAAAGTTTGGTGGTTCTTCGGATATAATTTCGGGATTTGATATCTCCACAACCAAGAAGATGATTGCTTTTGTCGATGAAAACAAAAGTCTTTGCTTTGCTTCCCTTGATACCTTGAATACCGGAAATCATCTTGCATTCAATTTAAGACTTGATAATGATATACTGGAGATGGCCTTCCATCCTTCAGGTAACAGCCTTGTGTTAAGTACAAGGATGGGTAAAATGTATATTGTAAACCTGCTGCATTTTAATATGAACCCTAATGACCGGATCCAATGGACTGTAGTTGGTTCAAAATCACAGGTGATCAGTTCAATGGGATTTTCTTCAGATAGCAAAATGTTCGTTTATCAAAGTGGTTCCACTTACCTTTTAAATCTTGCTACTGGTAAATCAACATCGTGGGGAGAAGAGGGTTTCGGTCAGTTGCGGGGAAATATAAATTTTACCAGGAGAGATTCTGCGATATTGTTTGTTCCCTACGATGGCAGACGTGTACACGAGCAAAATGTTTATACAGGGGATACAATAAATACCTTACATACAGATCCGGATTATATTGCTTTCCAGGATCTTTCCCCGGATCATAAATTATTTGTATCACTCTTTAATAAAAAAGCATTTGCTATTTATGATTTTGGCACAAAAGAACACATATATACCATTCCCCTGGATTCAGCAACGCACAACCAGCTTTCCGGCGCCATGTTCATTCCTGGCAGTAATGTGATTGTAGTGAATGAGGATGTGGATAACAGTATAAGTTTTTATAAGATGACGGCCCGTATGAAAACTCTGGATGCTGACAAGCCTGTATTGAAACCATTTTATCGCTATACGAGTAAGCAGAAAGAAGGGTTTTATTCATTAGTGTACGACCCGCTTAAGAAAGAAGTTATTGCAGCTTGCCAGGATAATAATCTTTATTTTTTTGATAGTAAAACAGGTGTTTTAAAAGATACTGTCAACTTTAATTATTTCGATAAAGATGAAGGCCTTTCGATTATCAGGTTATTTCCGGATGGCAAAAAATTATTAGTCGGAATGAATACAAGAATATTTGTATTCGATCTTGTAACAAAAAAAATTATAAATAGATTTGATGAAGAAAATTATGTACTAAGTTCTGCCCAGGTATCTCCTGATGGAACGCTTACTGCAATAGGCACTTTTACCGGCGTTATAAATTTTTATGAGAATACAAATTTCAGTAAGGTCCTGGAGATTCAAACCTTTATTGACAAAGGGCCGGTTTGGATAACTTCTGATAATTACTATCTCTCATCGAAGTCTTCTTTAAAAGAACTTTATTTTAAATACAACAATACCCTTTATCCTTTCGACCAATTTGATATCAATTTCAACCGGCCCGATAAAGTGCTTGAAAAATTGGGCAAGATAGAACCTGCGCTGCTGGCTGCTTACAAGGAGGCGTGGTACAAGCGATTTCGCAAATCAGGAATACCATCTAACCGCTTGAGGCCAGACTTTAAAGTACCTGAAGCGAAGATCCTCAACGCTCAGGACATCCCGGCATTTACAACAAATGACCCCGTGATTCGAATGGCACTCGAGCTCAGCGACGGAGATGCCGATATTGTTTCATACAATATATGGGTAAATGGCATACCGGAGTATGGTACCAGGTGGCGTAAATTAAAAGCCATTGGTAAGCATGTTGTGATCAATGACTCGATCAGGATAACCGGTTCAAACAACATCATCCAGGTAGGTTGCAAAAATAGTTATGGAGTAGAATCGCTGCGCGAAAAATTCGAAGTAAAAAATTATGTGGTAGATAGCATTGAAAGAAAAACATACCTGTATATAGTCAGTGTGAGTAATTATTCAGATGCGAGGTATAACCTTAAATATGCCGTAAAAGATGGCCGCGATCTTGCGCAGGCTTTTAAGCTCCGTTATAAAATGAATCTTATCATCGATACATTATTTAATGAAAAAGCTACCCTGCAAAACATACTGGCATGGAGAAAAGAATTACTTAAGACAAATATCAATGACCGGGTAATCATCTATGTCTCCGGGCATGGTGTACTTGATAAGAATTTTGATTTTTATTATGCTACCAGCGAGATCGATTTTCGTGATCCTTCATTGAAAGGACTTGCATATGAGGATATAGAAAAATTGCTTGATAGTATTCCGGCACGGGAAAAATTGTTATTGATGGATGCCTGTCATAGCGGTGAAGTGGATAAAGAAACGGTTGTAAACGGTACTGCCATTCGCCCTCCCATTAAAACAGATCCTGCTGTAGTAGTTTATAAATCGAAAGGTCTTATCGTAGAACAAGGAAAAAAAAGACTTGGACTCAGCAACAGTTTTGAACTTATGCAGGATCTCTTCGCAAACCTGAACAGTGGTAACGGGACTGTGGTAATTTCTGCGGCTGCAGGTAACAGTTATGCATATGAAAGCGACGCATGGAAAAATGGAGTATTCACTTATAGTATTTTACACGGGCTCGTAGATAAGGTCGCCGATATGGATAATGATAAACGGGTTTCTTTGAGTGAAATACAACGCTATGTGAGCAGCCAGGTACAGCGATTAACCAAAGGAGCCCAAAAGCCAACTGCAAGACAGGAAAACCTGGAGAACGATTGGATCATTTGGTGACGCATTGGTCTATGGTCAAAGACTAAAGACCAAAGACCAGGGAAACCAACGACCAAAAATATTTATGATTTCTTATGGATTACCTCTTACAAAGTATCGTATCAATGAATATCTCTTACTCTAAATTTCATTGCTATGAAACTTGCATTCTCATTATTAATTTTATTAGCGTCTTTTCTTTCATGTGACAAATCGGGCCAAGATAATTCGATAGCTAAGGACAATTCCCAAACATCTTTAGAAACAGATTATGCTATTGATGAAAACGCTAAACCTGTTGCATCAAACACAGACAGTAGTTCAGGTAGCCCACTTGTACTGCAAGGTACTTCTCCTCTACCGGATGCTGATTGGGATAAAAAGATTATTAAAACTGCAACACTAAAACTTGAGATCAAGGATATAAAATCATATAGTTCTTTGCTTCATAGCCAGATAAAACAGGCGGGCGGTTATATTGCGAAAGAAGAACAACGCCACTCGGACTATTCACTTGCAGTAGACATGGAAATCAAAGTGCCGGTGGGTAGTTTTGAACCATTACTGGTAGCACTAACAGGAAATGATGCCAAAATAATTGAAAGAACGATTAATACCCAGGATGTAACAGGTGAAGTTGTGGATACGAAATCAAGACTGGTAGCGAAAGAACAAATGCGATTACGCTACCTGGATTTTTTGAAGAACGCTAAAACCATGACCGAGGTTCTGCAGGTACAGTCAGAAATAAACCGGCTGCAGGAAGACATTGAAGCGGCTTCCGGCCATGTTAATTACCTTTCTCATCAATCTGCATTAAGCACTATTCATCTTTACTTTTCCCAGGCAATTACCTCCACAAACAAAACTGACCCACTTGAACCTTCTTTTTCTGATCGGGTAATTACTGCATTAAAGAATGGCGGAAATTTTATTGCTGAGCTTTTCATTGCTCTGCTAACAGTATGGCCCATATGGATAATCGCTATTACACTGATTATTATCTGGAAAAAAAATAGAAACCAAAGGATTGGGATGCAAGCAAAATTATAAGTCAATTATCAACCTGTTGCACTCCGTGTAAAATATCAAATTATACGATTTGAGTTCTTAACCTAAGAATGATTACATTGCCATATTCTATTTATTTTGAAGTCATCATTTGCTGGTATTTGGAACCTATTAGTTCTTGAGGAGCTTTTGATTATTTGCATGCCTTACCAGGTTGCAAAAACTATTTATGGAATGGTAAGCTTAGAGAACTTTGCATAATTTTACCATTGGAAATCATTTTAACCTTGATTAGTTCATAATGATAAACTTTTTATTAGCAGACGATCATCATATCATCAGATCCGCCCTTAAGGCTTTGATCAGGGATATGTATAGCGATAGCAATTTTGATGAGGCTAAAGATGGTGAATCTACATTTCAGCTGATCAAGAGGAATAATTATGAACTGGTAATCCTGGATGTAAACATGCCAAATACGGATTCATTCGGACTTATTAGTAATATTCTTTCTTACAAACCTGAAATGAAGATTTTGATGTTTAGTATGAATGCTGAAGATCTTTATGCAAAGCGATATTTGAAAATGGGTGCACGAGGCTACCTCAAGAAAGATGAGGCGGAAAGCGAGATTCAAAACGCGATCAGGACAGTGCTCAGCAATAAAAGGTACATAAGCCAGGCTATGAGAAATAAACTTACTGAAGAAGCACTGGGCCAAAAATCAACTAACCCTTTTGATGCATTATCACCGAGAGAATTTGAAGTGTTGCGTCACCTCATTAAAGGTGAATCGGTTTCTGAGATTGGACAACAACTTTCCTTGCATACTTCAACAATTGGCACACACAAAGCCAGGATTTTCGAAAAGCTCGGTATAAGAAATGTGGTCGACATTGCAATACTGGCTAAAGTTAACGAGGTAGAATTATCACAATAATCAGCTAGTTTGATTTACGCATTTTACCCGTAAATTTTAATGCCCCGCATATTAATTGCAATTTACTTTTCCAAATGGTCTGTCCTCCATAAACTTCATAGAAGTTCCCTGTTTGAATTTCGCTGTATCACCTATTGCAATAATTTCTCCATATCCCTCAACCAACTTTTCGCCTTCTACTTTAAAAATCACTTCTCTTACAGATGTCATCCCTTCTGATTGGAAAGTATACCACGCGACAATCATATTTTTATTCAACTGACCTTTAATTGTACCCCGGTTGCCATCTTTTTCATTCCAATCATACACCAGGTCACCCGTAACTTTGTCGTCCATGTAAGTGATTTTCAAAGATGCGGAATCTTTCCTAACTGCCCATGCATAACAAGCTGTCAATGGAGTTGTAGAAATGAACTTATCATCCTGGCCACCCACCGGGGAGTTTGAATTTGTGTCATTGCTTACCGATTTCTCTGTCTTATTCGTTGTGTCACGGTTATTGCAGGAGATTAATAACAACAGAAAAATGCTGAGGGAAAGTTTCACAATATTTTTAATAAATCATAGAAATTTCTATGCCAGAATGAGTTCAGACCCATTCTAATTTAAAAATGTCAAATATAAAAAGCCCGGATTTTAGAATCCGGGCTACCAAAGAATCTATGTAGATCAGGAAAAGATTAATTCTTAATGGTTCAACATTAATCTAGAGCCTTAATTTACATTGCGGTCTTCTTTTTCGCCTCATTTCTTACCAGTGCAAAACCAGTGGAATTAAAATTATATACGGCCACCTCCTTATATATGGCCTTGGCTTTATCAGCATTACCACCAGCTTCATTTGCACGTGCGAGCCAATATTTATTGTAGATGTCATTCTGATCAGCTTTTTCAAAATGAGCAATTGCTCCAGGAAAATCTTTTTGCCTGAATGACACAAATCCCTGGAGGAATTCATAATCCTCGAGCTTACGTGAATTTTTGATTGGCTCAAGTTTCTTTTTCATTTCTTCAGACTTTGTTTTTGCTGCATCATAGTTTCCCTTTAAGGCATCCAGAAGGGCTTGCCAGTAAATGCTACTTGCCTCCCCGGTGATCTTTGCTTCTTCAGTTCCAACTTCAACATTTACTTCCGAACTCAATGGCTGCCTCATTGTAATGGCTTTCTGAAGCGTTGCAGTATCTCCAATATGCAATGCTATAGATGCAATCGACTGAAGGCTGGAAAGCTTTATGAGGTTATTGACGCTAGGTGAAGATTTTGAAGAGTCAAGTTTCTTAATTTCGCCATTGTAATACTGGAGGGCAGCAGCGACATTGTTTTCATAGAGGTAAGTATTTGCAATGTTTAATATTGCACCTGACATTGATTGATCGAGTTTACCAGCCATGGCATAGTCTGCTCTTGCTTCATTCATTTTGCCGGTGAAGCTGTAAGTGTGTCCACGTTTGTAATAAGCTTCCGGCAAATCAGGAGCGATCTTCACGGCGTTGTCATAAGCAACCTGTGCTTTTTGCATAGAATCCTGTGCACGGTAACAATCTCCAAGCAGGATCTGTATGCCCGCACTACCCGGAGCGATAGCCCCTGCTTTGATGGCATTTTCCTCAGCTTTTTTAAAATCTTTAGGTATCGAGAAGAGATAAGAATAAGCCTGTGAATAATAGCCTCTAACCCATTTGTTGTTGAGATCGATGGCTTTCTGGTAATGTTCCCTTGCTTTGGCAAATTCATTGTTTTCTTCATAGCCCTGGCCCAGGTTCAGGTGGGCTCTTGCAGCATCCGGGTATGCTTTTGCAATCTTTTCAAGGACGGCAATTCGCTTGTCACGATCCTCATTATTATAACTAAGTGCAAAATCATAATAATCTTTTTCCCAATCACTGGCGGAGCTTAAATTAGCTTTTGCTTTTGCCAGTTCTTCGTTATACTCCTTGGGTGTAGTCGCAGTGAATGAATAGTAGAGATGAGCTATTGCCATGTTTTGATCCTGCTCGATAGCTTTTGCAAATAAAGCCTTCGCCTTAAGTCCATCTCCCTGGTCAAAGTAAACAAGGCCTTCCTTAAAACTGGCTTCAGCTTCTTTGTTGCTCGTTGTTATCGGCATTTCGGTAATGGTCTCCTTCTTGGTGGTTGTAGTACTATCGCAACCCATGATTCCTGCGTACAGGATGAATGCAGTAATGAAAAGTGTAATCTGGAAATGTCTCATATTCTGTTTGTTTAGTTTGGTATTAAAATGTGGCAGTTTTGTGGATGGGATTTATAAGATACAGTTTAAGAATGAGAGATGCAACTCGGCCTTAG
>JBKJPO010000044.1:0-2711 GCA_046595095.1 Chitinophagaceae bacterium | reverse complement strand
ATCAGTCCAGTTCTGGTAGGCATCCACGGTCCACTCTTCATCAGGCCTGGTGGCGTGGATGGCAATTCCATTTCCGATCCTTGCATTTTTTGATACGAGGCCTTTTGCTTTGCGATCATTGAATTTAGCGATGCTCCCCTGGTTAGGATAATCGAGTAATAGCTCGGGGCCCCATTTCTTATGGATTTTTTTGAGTAGGACTTTGAATTCTCCTTCCGGTGTTCGCTTATCACCCTCGCGCATTTTGTCTCCAAGGTCATTACTACCAAATACAACCGGGTAAGTGGCGAGCCAGCCCTCCTCATCAAACACTTTTAATTCGTAATCCGACTTGTCTACAATGATGGAATATGGGTTATAATCAGGTGCCTTTTTTACTACATTCTTTACCGCGATGAAGCCTGTTGATTTCTTTTTTTTACCGGGGGAAAATGATAGGAATAAAAATGCGAATAAAACAACAAAAGAACAGGGCAGATAATTTTTCATTAAAGACATTCGATTTGCTATTTATATTTCAAACGATATGCCACGCAATTTTATTTTACCTCAAAAAAGTATATTAACTTTTTTTTATACACATACACTCGTTAAAAAATTGATGGTGGAAAAACCCCTGGATTTATTACAAAAATATGGATAGTAACAATACCCGCCATATTTGTAAAATCTCGATACTGGTAAAATTTTGTGAAGAGTTTTCTAAGATGGTAATACCCTTTATTTAGGATTAGGCAGAATGATCGCAAATGCTTGCTGGCAGTAATTTCCCTACATCTAAGTTTAACGGCTATTTACTTCCATAAATTAAAAGAGTTATCGAAGCGAACGGATAACTTCTCTGCTATTACTGCACCTCTGCGAACTCTGTGTGAGATTCCTTAACTCCATTCTTTCAAGTCTTTCGCTTCTCTTGCTTTTGTAACTCTTGCCGTAATTACAATGCTGATCTCATAAAGAATTATCAATGGAACAGTAACTATCAGTTGGCTCGTCCAATCGGGAGAAGGTGTGATGATAGCTGCAACAATAAGGATTACCACGTAAGCATATTTACGATATGTCTTTAGAAACTTGGGAGTAATTAAACCAATCTTTGCAAGAACGTATGCAAGCACGGGCAATTCAAATGCTATTCCGCAACCTAAAATTATATTTGTCAGCGTATCCGTATAATCCTGAAGCGTGGGTTTGTATTCATATGCCCCAATACTCCCAATAGTAAAATTTGCAAGGAAGTTAAAAGTAAAAGGCGCAAGTAAAAAATAACCAAAAGCTGCCCCAATAAAAAAGCAAATAGAAACAAAAAATACACTACCACGTGCATACTTCAATTCCTTTGGAGAAAGAGCTGGTTTTATAAATTTCCACAGCTCATAGAAAAGATAAGGGAAGGCGATAATTAATGCTCCCATGAAAGAAATGGAAATGGCTGACATAAAAGGTCCACTAACAGTATTTCCCTGCAAAGGAATTTTTACTGGTGGCATACAAAGCGATTCTCCTAATCCAAAATGATGACTGAAATTACAAAGTGCCGTATAGGTAATGAAATCTGAATGCGCTGGTGCATAAATAACGTTGTCAAAAATGAAATCTATGTAAATAAATATTCCGATTCCTGCAATCAGGAGCGCGATCACTGATCGCACAAGGTGCCAGCGTAGATCTTCAAGATGATCAATAAAACTCATCTCAGCTTCAGGAGTTTCTTTACCCCTGATCTTCTTGAAAAATGATTTCCTATCTCCCGCTTTAACGCTCACTTCGAATTTTTTATAAGGTACGCAAAGTTAATGTTTAGAGTTTGATATACACTGCCCTTGTCCATCGAGCTTTAAAGTATAATGATCACACCGGCCCTATGTCATAATTCTGTCAATATCTTTATTGGTGGTTATAATGAAAGGATTTCTCAAAATTATGGGATATTATGCCCTGTTAATTTCCCCAATTTCCCAATAATGATTTTTGAAATCGCGACCTTTAATACTCATATAGATTCTATACCTTATTCATAGCTGAATGGAAGTACATACATTCCGGCTTAACCTAAAATAAGAAAGCCCCTGTAGAAACAGGGGCCGTTTACCAAAACTAACTGCTTATGAGAAAATTGAATTGTCGTTTGTTGTTGAAAGGAATAATACAAATGCGGTGCCAAAAAACTTATACTCCTTTCAAAGAATCATTGATGCCATCATCATCCTGTTCATTTACTACATTGAAAATATCATGCCCGAAAATTACAACGGGATTAATCGTGGAATAAATAAATGTTAAGGAATGTGCTGGGGACTTAATTCTGGGGAGCCAGTTTTTCCGCATTTTCCGCAAATTGCAATGCTTCCAAAAATTCCTGTAACTCGCCATTGAGTACACTATCAAGATTATAAACCGTAAGCCCAATCCGGTGATCTGTTACCCTGCCCTGGGGAAAGTTGTAAGTGCGAATTTTAGCGGAGCGATCGCCGGTAAGCACAAGGCTCTTCCTATGCCTGGCTATCTCTTCGTCATGTTTTCGGAGCTTCTCATCATAAAGTTTGGTCCTAAGCATTTGCATGGCTTTCTCCCTGTTTCCCAGCTGGCTTCTCTCGGTTTGACATATTACAACAAGCCCTGTTGGAAGGTAGGTTAACATAACTTTAGTCTCCACCTTATTTACATTCTGCCCGCCTGCTCCGCCACTCCTGGCAGTTTCCATTTTTACA
>JBKJPO010000244.1:0-3156 GCA_046595095.1 Chitinophagaceae bacterium | reverse complement strand
AGCTATGCTGGTAGAGAAGATAAAAAATACCATCATTTCCCTGGTACAGGGATACGGCGAAGATGAGTTCAATAAAAAACTATCGGCCATACTGGAAGAAAAACTACAGTTGGATTATCATTATTTTACCACACTTTTTTCATCAGTAGTGGGAATCACAATTGAGAAATACGCTATACTGCAACGAATGGAAAAAGTAAAAGAGTTATTGATGTACGATGAACTCAGCCTGAGTGAAATATCTTACCAGTTAGGTTACAGCAGTGTGCAACATCTGTCGCAGCAATTTAAAAAAACAACGGGCCTCACGCCTTCACAGTTCAAACAACTGACGGAAAATAAAAGAAAGGCACTCGATAAAATCTGAAAATCTTAGGGATCTTTTGGTAGCAACTTTTCCCGTATGGGGACATCAAGATGTTATTGGATGATATCAATTCCGGAGCAGTAACGCTTTTAGAGACTTATGCCAAATTAGAAAGAATAGTGGTTGGGTTAAACAGGAGTTTAAAATTAATTATTTGTTACGGTAAGGCACTGCTTGTGAACGAATACGGCTAAGGCTTTGAGGAGTGATTCCTAGATAACAGGCAATTTGATGGTTCGAAACCCGTTGCTCTATTTGGGGATACTTGTTCGTAAACACTTTATAGCGTTCTGACGCCGACTTAGCGAGTGTATCCACCACTCGTCTTGTAGATGCAATAAATGCATTTTGGACCAGGATGCGAAAGTGGCGTTCCATTTTAGGAACCTGTTGATAAAGTATTTCCAGGTTAACTTTGGTGATTTGCAGAACCTCGGTATCTTCAATACAATCGATATGATAGCCGGTGGGGATTTCCGTTAAGAAGCTATAAAGATCACCTACCCACCAATCTTCCATTCCAAATTGAACGACATGTTCCTGGCCTTTTTCGTCTACCTCGTAAGTCCGTGTCACTCCTTTTAAAATGAATGTTTCATAACGGGTTATCTCCCCTTCCTGGAGAATGTACTGCCGCTTTCGAAATTTTTTAAACGTAAACAGGGATTCAACAATAGCTGCTTCGTCATCCGAAATAGTAACATACTTACCCAGACTTTTGATTAACGAATCCCACATATCAATGAATATTTATTGACAAAGTAAAGAATACTCCGTATTACGACAAATAGTATGTTGAATTGGGAAGGGAAAATCCTGTTGCTAAATAATGATTAATCCGCTTTTAATGGTTTTAGTTATGCCATCTTTTTCCTGATATATAAGAGTCTCCTCTGGTAAACAGCCGAACGATTTCAACTTATCTCACTTTTGAAAGTTTCTTTTGCAATTTTGCATCAATGGAAAAACGACCGGCACCCGAATAAGCGATTGATATTGCCATTCCGATGGCGAGAAGAAAGAACTCCATTCCTTCAGTTTTCTGAATACCAAACCAGTTCATAAAGAAATAACCCGTAAAGTTGGTTAGAATAATTCCTGTCATCACCACGGCAATTGCTATGCTCCAGAAGCGAACTGCAAAACCCAGTATAAGCGCTAGCGGCCCAACGAATTCAATTATAATAACCAGGAAGCCGATAATCCAGGGAAGTCCAACAGTGCCTGTAAAATACCCCATGGTGCCTTCAAATCCGAATCCGTTGAACCAGCCCAGTAATTTTTGTGCACCGTGCGGAAAAAGAACGGTGGCCAGAAAGATCCGCAGAAATAGCGGTGCCGTTGCATTGCTTGTTTTAAAAATTAATTGTTTCATACGTAATGTTATTAATTTGAATAAATGAATTGTTCATGAATAATTTTTCCTTCCTTCCAATGCTGGATTGAGACCTGGTCATAATTGCGTACTCCCCAGGTTCTGTGCGTATAATCATATCTCCAGCTAACATAAGAAATCCCGTCTCCTATTGCCATTCCTTTGACTTCTGCATAACGGAACTCCGTTATATCATTGAAAAACTGGGCTTCACGATTGCGGTTCGCTGCTTTGGAAATTGTAGGAGGTAAATCATTTTCCTGCATAAAAACTTCGTCATGATAATATTTTTCGAAAGCTTCCATTGCTTTTCCATTCAGCACCATGGCATTTAATTCATTGAGTGTTTTTTCGATTTCGATACGTGTCATAATAATTGATTTAATATTTGGTTGATAATAATTTAAAATAGTAATATGCTGTACTTATTTATTTGGTTACCGTATAGTTTCCAATCTGCATATTTTTGTATTTCAGCGTTACTTCTACAATGCGAAGTGCAAAGAGTTCAGCTGTCAGTTGATCGCCGGGATGCAATGGCCTAACAACTGTCTGGCTGTTATCAGATTGAGCCATCAATCCGATATAGCTCCCCAGACGGTTTTGTCCATCGGTTTGTTCGTCATTTAAAAACCGGGGGAGGATACCCAGCGATATCCAGTTCATACTATGCTGGGCGGCAAAAAGTAGCAATGATTGCAACGTATTGTTTTTGTCACCATTGGCAGTAGAAGAAATTGTAAACCCGGCAGCCAGTTTATTTTTCCAAAGTTGCTTATACCAGAATTTTCCACTGCTTTCCATAAACTGTTTAAAGGCAGCACTGACATTACCAAAGTAAGTGGGACTACCAAAGACTATAGTATCTGAATTATGAAGCAGTTCGAAATTGGTTACGGCTTCCTCCACTGATAGTAAATGAACCTGGGTATAATCTGTCGTCATCTGCTCTGCCAGTTCAGCAGCGAGCTGGCTGGTGTGCCCTTTTGAACTGTGGTAAACAACAGAGATAATTATTTTTTGCATAATGAATATTTTCTTCTGCAAATTTTCATAAACCTACACGTCCTATACAATCACCTGTGGTAAATAAAAGCATTACCCTATGATAATTCCTTGCTTTCAATCACTGGTGAATTGTATCAGTCTCGTTAAAATAAAATGAAGGCACGGTTACAGTAGTGTGCAACACCTGTCGCAGCAATTTAAAAAAACAACGGGCCTTACGCCTTCACAGTTCAAACAACTGAAGCAAAATAATAGAATGCCACTAGATAAAATCTGAAAATTGTATACATCATTCCCCCAATTCTGTGAGTGGTTCAAATTTTACAATATAAACTTTGTATTGCTAAATAAAAAGCTATGCAAAAAATTTATGTTAAAGGAATGGTTTGTAACCGTTGTATTTCAG
>JBKJPO010000208.1:0-3571 GCA_046595095.1 Chitinophagaceae bacterium | reverse complement strand
GATGATATGTTGGTAGCAACATTGATCAAGAAACCTTTTCATCCCAGAGGGATGATATGTTGGTATATGTTGGTCGCACAATAAAAAAGAATTACATTTAAATCCTTTAAAATGAATACTATTCTATGGGAGACTTTCAGATTAAAATTCAGCCCAAATTATACGATGTAATAATAGTGGGCTCAGGTGCTGGCGGAGGTATGGCCGCATATACAATGGCCAAGGCCGGTCTTAAAGTAGCATTGCTGGAAGCGGGTCCTACATACGATCCCGCCAAAAATGTTACGCAAATGAAATGGCCCTGGGAATCAGTGCGACGCGGTGCTTCCACAAAATTCCGGCCCTTTGGTGATTTTGATGCTGCCTATTGGGGATGGGAGATTGACGGGGAACCTTATTCGAAAGCAGCAGGAACAGAATGGCATTGGTGGCGAACCAGGATGCTGGGTGGCAGAACAAATCACTGGGGTAGAATTTCTTTACGTTTTGGTCCCCATGATTTCAAACGCAAGAGTATTGATGGTCTCGGTGATGATTGGCCAATTGGTTATGAAGACATAAAACCCTTTTATGACAGGGTAGATCAATTGATTGGGATATTCGGCACTAATGAAGGACTCGAAAATGATCCCGATGGATATTTTCTGCCACCGCCAAAACCAAGGCTTCATGAACTGATGATAAAGAAAGCGGGCAATGCGGTTGGTGTAACCGTGATACCGGGGCGGATGTCGATTCTTACAAAAAAAATCAATGATCAGCGTGGCACTTGTTTTTATTGTCATCAATGCAACAGGGGCTGTTCTGTATATGCCGACTTTTCTTCCTCATCTGTATTGGTAAATCCTGCGCTTGCAACAGGTAATGTGGACTTGTATACCAATGCCATGGTACGTGAAGTACTTACTGATAAAGAAGGACTGGCAAGGGGTGTGTCTTACGTGGATAAATTAACCCTTGATGAATACCAGGTAAAAGGCAAATCAGTAGTGCTTGCAGCCAGTGCCTGCGAATCTGCACGGTTGTTATTAAATTCAAAATCAGCGCAACATCCCAATGGATTAGCCAACTCCAGCAACGTAGTAGGAAAATATCTGCACGATTCCACAGGTGCGTCTATGGGTGGTGTTATTCCTGAATTGTTTGACAGGAAACGTTATAACGAAGATGGTGTAGGTGGTATGCATGTTTATTCGCCATGGTGGCTTGATAATAAGAAACTGGATTTCCCCAGGGGATATCATATCGAATATGGTGGTGGCATGGGTATGCCTTTATACGGATTTAACTGGGGCATTGAAAACAGAAATGGAAAATTCCTGGTAGACGGTAAAGAAAGGGAAGCAGGTGGATATGGTTCTACATTGAAAGAAGATTTGCGCAGGTTGTACGGAGCCTCGGTGTACATGGCCGGTCGCGGTGAAGCCATTGCTTTTGAGAGAAATAAATGCGAAATTGATCCTGATGTTGTAGATAAATTTGGCATCCCTGTTTTGAAATTTGATGTGATCTGGAGCGAGCATGAAATAAAGCAGGCAAAGCATATGAAGGAAACTTTTAAGGAAATTCTTCATTCCCTGGGAGCCGTGCCTACAAGCGGTGTGAATGCAACCCCTGAAAATAAATATGGGCTGGAAGCTCCGGGAAAAATTATCCATGAAGCCGGCACAGTGCGTATGGGGGATGACAAAACAAAATCAGCACTTAACAAATACAACCAGGCACACGATTGTAAAAACCTTTTTGTAATGGATGGTGGCCCCTTTGTATCGCAGGCGGATAAAAATATTACCTGGACGATTCTTGCCCTGGCTCTGAGAGCTTCAGAATACCTGGTAAGTGAATTGAAAAAACAGAATATTTAATCTTATTAGTTAGTTATTTTTAAAAACTCAAAACATGGACAGAAGGAAATCATTAAAAATAATCGGACTGGGTTCGCTATCCACCAGCCTCTTACTCGACGCCTGTGAGCAAAAATCCACAGGTAAACTGGATAAAGCTGCAGAAGCTCAATCAACTCTTGACCGTACACCGGAAGAAAAAGAAAAGGATGATAAATTAACTAATGCCAAGCTCTTTACAGATCATGAAAGAAAAACTATTGCTGTCTTAAGCAATATTATTATTCCGGCTGATGCTGTATCGGGAAGTGCCACTGATGCTAAAGTTCCTGAATTTATTGAAACGATTTCTCTTGACATGCCGGATCATCAAACCCCATTAAAAGGCGGTCTGCGCTGGTTAGATTTGCAATGCACAAAAAATTATGAAAAGCCTTTTGTAGATTGTACAAAGGAACAACAGATAGCAATGGTTGATCAAATTGCCTATCCCGCTAAAACTAAACCAGGCATGGAGCAAGGAACAAAATTTTTTACCTTGATGCGCAATCTTGTTATATCCGGTTTCTATACTTCGCAAATCGGGATAAAAGATATCGGCTACATGGGAAATAAACCTAATCAATGGAATGGTGTGCCTGATGATGTGTTGAAGCAGTATGGATTAGCCTACAGTGAAAAGGAATTGAAAGAATGTATAAGTTTTCCGTAATATTGAGAACAATGATTTGCCTTGAGGAACGCAATAAAAAATCTAAAAAATACTTAATTTGCCACTTAAGTAAACTATTCTTAAACTACAAATTACACAGATGAAAAAAGCCATCGTTATTCTTTCACTTTTTGCATTCGTAATTGGTTGCGACAGTAAAACTACACCCGAAAAGAAAACTACACCCGAAGTAGTTAAAGAGGATCCGGATGTAGCAACAGGCCTGGACCTGGTTGCTAAAAGCGATTGTTTCACCTGCCATAAAGTAATGGAGAAAGTTACAGGACCGGCTTATAAGGAAGTGGCTGCCAAATATCCAAACAATGGTGAAAGCATAGATTATTTATCTCAAAAAATTATAAAAGGTGGTTCCGGTGTTTGGGGAACAGTGGCCATGTTACCACATCCTGATATCCCTGAAGCTGATGCTAAGTTGATGGCAAAATATATTTTATCGCTCAAATAATTCTTTTACGCACCCCAGCATTTGTAACAGGTATGCTATGAACAAGTGTACCACCATTCCCGCTCACATCGGGGACGATACTTTTCATCTTCTGATTTTTTTACTCCAATTAATAAAAACATTATCTTACAGAGGCAAGGAAGTGAAAAAACCTATGCTTAATCGTTAGATTAACAAGGTACTTTCAAGCCTGAACGCAAATGGCATATATAAATAAGCTATCCCACCTTTAAGGCAAAATGCATTATTGAGTTGATTAACACCTGCAAACGGGGTTCGCAATAACGAACTTGAAGATTTTACTAGTAATACTATTTAGGGATATCCAGAACAAATTCAAAAAATTAGGGTATAAATAAAATTAAGCGCAGCCCATTTTGCAGTTGGGTTATAAAGTAAATTATAAAAATGGGCCTGCTCCGAAGCGCATTATCCTAATACTTTTTTTTGCTACGTAACCCAGGCACCGGTTACAAACCTGAGAAACATAATGCTATTACAATATTTAATATTTTCCTATTCTATTTTCTTAACTGCTGAGTGAATGCC
>JBKJPO010000133.1:0-3832 GCA_046595095.1 Chitinophagaceae bacterium | reverse complement strand
CCCGGTATAGACGGAGGTAAAGCCAGTCTTTCATGCCAGCTCTACCAGCGATCTGCAGATGTATTTCTTGGTGTGCCATTTAATGTTGCTTCCTATGCTTTGCTCACCCTTATGATTGCACAAGTTTGTGACCTGGAGGCCGGTGAATTCATCCATTCATTCGGGGATGTGCATTTGTATAAAAATCATATTGAACAGGCCGGATTGCAATTAACCCGTGTGCCATTTCCACTTCCTATAATGAAATTAAATCCCGGAATAAAAGATATTTTCTCATTCAAATTTGAAGATTTCAAACTGGAGAATTACGAAAGTCACCCGGTTATTAAAGCGCCAGTCGCCGTATGACCAGACCTTTTTTTATGCTATATTTTTCAATCCTAAAATTCTGATATGATTTATACTCACCTGGTTGCCGCCTCAGAAAATAATGCAATCGGAAAAAATAACCAGCTTTTATGGCATTTACCAAATGACCTTCGGTATTTTAAAAATAAAACCTGGGGGATGCCGGTTATAATGGGTCGCAAGACTTATGAATCTGTCGATAAGCCCTTACCGGGAAGGACAAATATTGTAATTACCAGGCAAGAAGATTGGAAAAGGGACGGGGTTATACCAGTTAAAAGCCTTGAGGAGGCTTTAGAAAAAGCAAATGAAACCGACGCTAAGGAAATATTTATAATCGGTGGCGGAGAAATTTTCAAGGAGAGTATAGAGATTATAAAGCGGATATACCTAACACGTGTACACGCAAATTTTGATGGGGATACATTTTATCCTGAATTCGATAAAAATACCTGGAAGCTCGTGTCTTCAGATCCATTTCCAGCTGATGAAAAACATGCGTATTCATACACATTTGAAATTTGGGAGCGGTAAATAAGTAATTATGTACAGTGTTTTTAAGATCGCCCTCAATTATGCAAAATATTACCTCACTGCCCGCAATGGAAAAGGCCATGGTATTCATTCCCCATTTGTATTCGACCTGGTTAAGCATGTATTTAATGACAAAATAAAATACAGTTGCTATGCCTCGATTGAGCAGGTTAGGAGAGAGATGCTGGTTGATAGACGCGAAATAAGCGTGATTGATTTTGGTGCAGGCTCGGGAATGTTGAAGACAGGTAAAAGGCTGGTAAAAAATATTGCAGCTACCTCATTAAAGCCCCGGAAGTATGCCCAGTTATTATTCAGGTTAATTCAATATTTCAAACCTGGCACCATGCTGGAACTTGGCACTTCGCTGGGAATAACGAGCGCATACCTTGCTTCGGGTAACCCAGGCAGTGAGTTTATTACCTGTGAAGGTGACCCCGCTATTTCTATAATTGCAAAAAATAATTTCAAAAAGCTTATAATAAAAAATATCGAAGTCTGCACGGGTGATTTTAAAACTACCTTGCCTGGTATCCTTCAACAAACCAGGTCAATCGATTTCGCCTTCATCGATGGGGATCATAAGAAGCAATCTACATTGGATTACTTTAATTTATTGCTCGGGAATGTTAATGAGGATTCAGTATTCGTCTTTGATGATATTCACTGGAGCAAAGAGATGGAAGATGCGTGGGAACTCATAAAAAAAGATGAACGCGTTACTTTGACTATCGATCTTTTTTTTATTGGTATGGTATTTTTTAAAAGAGGAATCCATCATAAGCAACATTTTGTGATCAGGTTTTAAATTTCATATCTTGGGCGCAATTATTTAATTATGACGCTTGGGGTATTAAAAGAACCAGTTGTAGAAACCCGGGTATCTCTTTTGCCGGATCACGTTGTTTTTCTTAAAAAGTTGAACACGCGTGTGTTGGTTGAGGAGGATGCGGGTATTACTGCTTTTGCCTCGAATGAAAAATACATCGAAGCTGGCGCGGAAATGATGTCCCGTAAGGATGTTTTAGAAAAATCTGACCTTATTTTATCCATCAACAATTTAACGCCGGAAGACCTGGAATTGATGAAGCCGGGAACTATCGTGCTTGGAATTTACCAGCCATTGTGGAATAGCGTGTTGATGCAGGATTGGGCAACCAGGAGTTTAACTGTTTTTAGTATTGATATGATCCCCCGAACAACGAGGGCACAAAGTATGGATGTATTAAGCAGCCAGGCAAATATTGCGGGGTATAAGGCTGTACTTCATGCGGCAAATTTATTTCCCCGTTATTTTCCAATGTTTATGACTGCAGCGGGTAGTATTCCTCCGGCAAAACTGTTGATACTTGGTGCAGGTGTTGCGGGATTGCAGGCTATTGCTACAGCGAAAAGGCTTGGTGCTGTAGTAGAAGTATTTGATACCAGACCCGCCTCTAAGGAGGAAGTGATGAGCCTTGGCGCAAAATTCATTGAAGTAGAAGGAGCTGCAGATGCTAGCAAAGCAGGTGGTTATGCAGTAGAACAATCCGCAGATTTTATGCAACGCCAGAAAGATAAAATTGCAGAAAGTGTTGCAAAAGCAGACATAGTGATCACCACAGCTCAAATCCCCGGCAAGCTGGCACCAATTCTAATAACAGAAGAGATGATCAATAAAATGAAAAATGGTTCAATCATTATTGATCTCGCAGCTGCCACTGGTGGAAACACCGCAATTACTAAAAATGGCGAAACGGTAAAACATAATGGAGTAAGCATCATTGGAGATTCAGCATTAGCAGGTACGATGCCATCTGATGCCAGTAAATTGTATGGGAAGAATATCCTCAACTTTTTGCAGTTATTGATAACGAAAGATGGTGCATTAAACCTCAATTTTGAAGATGATCTTGTAAAGGGTACTTGCATTGTGCATGAAGGAAAGATTACTAATGAGCGGGTGTGGGCAATAAGTAAGCAGGGGCAGTAAGCAGTAGGTAGTTGAAGGAAGAAAAAGAATGTTGATCATAATTTAATTTATTTGGGCTTCGCCAAAATTTTAATTTAATATTTCAATTTAAAAAATGAATGATATTTTAAGCTGGATCAACGGTCACCAGGAAATGATTTACATCGTAATCTTGTCGGTGTTCCTGGGCATTGAGGTGATCGGTAGAGTGCCAAGTGTATTGCATACGCCGTTGATGAGTGGTGCTAACGCCATACACGGTGTCGTAATTATCGGTGCAATCATCGTAATGGGAAAAGCAGAAAGCGACAATTACATCGCCTTAATTTTGGGATTTCTTGCTGTGATCCTTGGAACATTAAATGTTGTAGGTGGCTTTGTAGTAACGGATCGCATGCTCGAAATGTTTAAAGGGAAAAAGAAGCCAGTCAATAAATAATTCGTATGCATAAATTTTATTCAAATTACAAAACCAGGATTCACCATTAATGAATATATCGATACTCACCATATGTTACATTCTGGGCTCTGTAAGTTTTATCCTGGGTCTTAAAATGTTATCGAGCCCTGCGACTGCAAGAAGAGGTAACCTCATAGCTGCGGGAGGTATGACCATTGCCATTGTTGGTACAATTTTTTTGTATGAAGCAGAAGATGGAAAAAGACTGGGAAATTTTCTCTGGATATTTGGTGGATTGCTGATCGGTACAATCATCGGGACTATGGCTGCAAAAAGGGTGAAGATGACAGCCATGCCAGAGCTGGTTAGTTTATTTAATGGTATGGGAGGGGCTTGTGCGGCGTTGATTTCCATAGTAGAATACAATCATATTTTTGAATTAAATAAAAACCTTGAAGCGACCAGGATCTCTGAATTAGTACCGGTAGGTCATTATATAGCGATTATGGCTGGCGCTATCATTGGTAGTGTTTCATTTGCGGGGAGCGTTATTGCCTGGGGAAAATTAAATGGAAAAATTAAGGACTTTTCTTTCAATG
>JBKJPO010000111.1:0-2832 GCA_046595095.1 Chitinophagaceae bacterium | reverse complement strand
CAGACGCTCATTGCGTGAAGTTGTTCTATCAACCCTTGTATCGTTTATTTCCCTGGGGACGGATGTGGTTGTCTGCCTTCGTTGGTGAGTAAGTGTAGGTATGTCATCATTATATTCTTCCATCTGGTCAAAAAGAGAAGCAGGTTTATTCTGAATGCTCATTTGATTCTTCATCTCAGCATTCCTTTTAATTTCTTCCAGTTCCGCTTCTATCTCGCTTTCATCTACCTGCAATATTTCGATAGTTTTAGGTTCTTCCATAATTATTTCAATAGGTACTTTACGCTGCACCGGGGCAGGGATTAAATGCTCAGGCTCAGGTTCATGCTTTGTTTGAGAAATATTCATCCCCAAAGGCATGATCACAGCTACCCTTGATGTACCGTTGGAAGCCGATGCAGGCCGTTTGTGCAGTAGTTCCGATTGGAGCATTTCTACAGTGATCAGCAATGAATGGGCTGAAGCACCTTTATCAAGCTGGTCTTTTAATTTATTAATGAGTGTGGCCACTCTTTCCATAATTAGAGAGATTTAATTTTTCCACAGACTTGTGTCTGCATAGGTATTAGAATAGTATTCTAAGAAAACCACAAATCGTTCGAGCCCGAAAGCCAAAATTGAAAATGACATTCAATATGTGCAAAAATCGTTCTAATCTATCGGACAAGCTTCAGCTTTGATCGCTTAATCGTTAAATTATAAAAACTAAAGTACTAAGTTAGTCAATGGTTTTCAAATGTTTATTAGGGAAAACACTAAAATTGACTATTGGTAAATTTCCTGTTATTTTCTCAATTCATTATGAGTTCCAAATTTATTACAACATATTCATCAAATATTATCTTAGCATTGCTACCTCGTAATCCAGCGAGACTCATAATTTACAAAAACAGGATTCTTGGGTGGGGGAACAATATTATTAATGCAGGTAACTATTGGATATGTTTATAGAACCAAATTTCAGGGGAGACCGGAAGGGTTGGATTGAAGTGATCTGCGGAAGTATGTTCAGTGGAAAAACAGAAGAGCTTATTCGAAGGCTCAAGAGAGTGAAGATTGCAAATCTGAAGGCAGAGATCTTCAAGCCGGCGATTGATGTACGTTATGATGCGTTGAAAATAGTGAGTCATGACGAAAACGCAATCCTTTCCTCACCGGTCGTAAATTCACAAACGATCCTCTTGCTCGCACAGGATGTGGATGTGGTGGGTATCGATGAAGCCCAATTTTTTGATGACCAGATCACGATGGTCTGCGAACAGTTGGCAATACGGGGCATTAGAGTGATAGTTGCGGGGCTGGATATGGATTATACGGGCAAGCCTTTCGGACAAATGCCAAACCTGCTTGCGATTGCAGATTATATAACCAAATTACATGCGATCTGTGTACAATGCGGCGGTATGGCGAGTATATCTTACCGTAAGACAAATACAGAAGGACAGGTTTTGCTCGGTGAGAAAGATATTTATGAACCAAGATGCAGACAATGCAATCTAATGGTAAATGGTTAATGATAATTATTAATCATGGGGGCCCGGATCCATTAATTTAAGAATTCAACACAAAATTTTTTGTTTGGGTAATAAGGTCATAATCCTGCTTCAAAAAGATCTACTGCTGGAATTCCGGCAGAAGCACAGTCTCTTTGGGATACTACTTTATATAACTTCCACGATTTTCGTTTTGAGGCTTGCTATGAACAATCCGGACGGTTCAGTTTGGAATGGTTTATTCTGGATGATTCAATTATTCATTTGTGTAAATGCTGTTGCAAAAAGTTTTCTGCAGGAAAGCAGGGGGAGAATGCTATACTTCTATTCTATTACCAGCCCGGGGCAATTCATTATTTCCAAACTGGTGTATAATATTTTCCTGATGTTATTGATGAGTCTAGTGAGCCTTTCTCTATTTTATATGCTCCTTGGTGACCCGGGAATAAATGCATTCATATTTACTGCCATTGTATGTTTTGGCGGAATAAGTATCAGCCTTGTGTTTACCCTCCTGGCTGCCATAGCAGCTAAAGCTCAGCAGAACGCAGCGCTAATGGCGATCCTGGGTTTCCCTCTCATCATACCGCAGCTTCTGCTATTGATGCGTTTATCCAAATATGCATTTGGGGAAGTATTTATTGAAGGAGCTTTAATGCAGATAAGCTTGTTATTGGCAGGGCTGGATGTGATGGTAATTGCATTATCGGTTATATTATTTCCATTTTTATGGAAGGATTGAAGGCCCATTAATTCAATCCCTTCCCTTATTTTTGCGCCGGCAAAAGGTGTTACCAGTGTTAGAAACTGGGGGTAAATGCCGGAAGAAAAAACTTAAGCCAGGTATACAAAAATGCTCATTAAATGATTTGCTATATCAATCACCGAAATCATTTGATCATATAAATTAAGGCTCAACATGCGAAAAACATGGTGGAAAATATTAGCAGTAGTACTCCTTGTGTACACTTTCACCGCCGGATTCCTGATAAAAGTCCCTCATCTGGGAAATCTTTATGAATCTATCCGGAATTTATTTTTCCATGTCCCCATGTGGTTTGCACAAATCATTTTGCTTACTACATCAATGATCTATTCCATTCGTTACCTGCGTTCACATAATCTTCGGGACGATATTTACGCAGTGGAATTTGCAAAGACTGGAATTGTATTTGGATTTTTAGGATTAGTTACCGGTGCCATCTGGGCTAATTATACCTGGGGCTCGCCCTGGAGTAATGATGCAAAGCAAATTGCAGTAGCCATCGCCATGCTTATTTATCTTGCCTATTTCGTGCTACGCAATTCGATGCCCGATATCGACAGGCGTGCAAGGGTG
>JBKJPO010000086.1:0-8058 GCA_046595095.1 Chitinophagaceae bacterium | reverse complement strand
CCCCGGCTGTGAGTGAACAGAAGCAGTATTATCGTTTTATTACCTGTGGTTTTATACATGCAGATATGATGCACCTGGCGTTTAATATGATCTCGTTTTATTTATTCGGTCAAGCTCTCGTAGAACCTGCATTCATTGAACTTTTTGGGCAGTATGGGAAAGCGGCATACCTGGCCATGTACATACTTGCATTGATAGTTTGTTTACTGCCTACATATTTTAATAACAGGGATAATACGCGCTACCGCAGCCTGGGCGCATCTGGTGCAGTGTCGGCTGTAGTATTTGCCGGCGTATTGATATCACCGTTATCTAAACTGGGCTTCTTCTTTATCCCACCCGTGATCCCGGGATTTATTTTCGGACCTCTATATCTTTTGTTTAGCTGGTACCTGGATAAAAAAGGTGGAGATAATATTAATCATTCTGCGCATATCTGGGGAGCATTGTTTGGGGTGGCATTTATTATTATTGCTTCTAAACTTTATGGAACAACGGATGTATGGGAAGATTTTGTTGTACAGATAAAATACTATTTCGAGACGTTTTGAAAGCGGTAAGTTTTTTAGCTCAATTTTGTGGTTCAAATTTCTTTAATAGAAACCTTAAATATATTTTTTGTAAAATCAGTAACCCTAAATCGCTCATCGATCCGCATTCCCACAATCCAAATAATCTTTTTATCCATCTCTAAAATCCAAATCCGCTCCTTATCATTCTTTGATAATTTCTGATCCCCAAAAAACCTGCTAAGCTTCTTTTTTTTCTTCATACCCAATGGATAAAAATAATCACCCTGCTTCCATTTGCGCAGCAATAATGGAAATGTGATTGCAGAGGCATCCAGCTGTGCAATACCTGCTTCGATGGCGAGTTTGTATTTTTCGGCCGTAATAATTTCGATATTCAGGATCCCGTTTTCAAAGCTTATTTTCTTATCCCCTTCATTGATCACAATTATCCGGGCTGCCGGATCTGAGCGTTTACTGATCACGATCCATTTCCTGTTTTTAAGAATGCGATGGCTCGCTGAGTCAATGTATTTCCCCGATTCACTATTCAAAAGGCTAATCACTTCAGGAACCTGTTTTGAATTGTAGCCATAATCCTTTACCAGTTCATAAACTATCGTACTTAGCGGTTTTTGCTTCAGCAATTTTAAAGCAGGTATGTGTGCCTCATTCCCTTTAAATTCAAGCAGCTTCTTTTTATTTAATAAAATAATTTCATCATATAGTTGTTCCGTCTCCCTGAATCGTTCAATATTACCTAACAGGTTTTCTTCCGCATTTGGATAAATATTCTCTATCAACGGCACGATATGATGGCGCAGGTAATTTCGTGTATACTTATCAGATAGGTTGGAAGAATCGATTGCAAAATCCAATCCATTTTCCAAGGCATAGTCTTCGAGTTCGGTTTTCCTGGCGAAAAGCAATGGCCTTACAATGTTGTGGCTTCCAGGTAAGATGCCCCGCATGCCTCGAATACCGGTTCCTTTGAAAAAATTCATTAACAAAGTCTCGATGTTATCATCGGCATGATGCGCAGTTAAAATATATCGTCTTTCCCGTTCCTGTAATAATTCCGCAAACCATGCATAACGCAGTTGCCGGGCAGCAACCTGGATGGAGAGTTTTTGTTCTGATGCAAAAGAAGCCGTATCAAATTCTTTTACCAACACTTCCATGCCATACATCACACCCAGATTTTTTACCAATAAAACTTCTTGCTCCACTTCCTCTTTACGCAAATTAAAATTGCAATGCGCTATGATAAAATCAAATCCACAAGCAAAGCACAAATCAGCCATCACCACAGAATCCACTCCCCCACTCACCGCCAGGATCAATTTATCTTTTGGATGAAATAAATCATGCTCTTTAATGAACTCAAGAAATCTCTCTTTCAAAACTTTAATTTGCATCATTAAACATTCATCGTTAAGCATTAATCATAAATCATTCAACTCTTCACAAGCAGCCTGCAATTCGCCATAAGTGTGCAAATCACCAGCTTTTTTTGATTCAAGCATCCCGGTTTCAAAAGTTTTTATTGCTTCCTCTTTTTCACCAAGGAATTCTAAAAGTTTCGCCAGGTGATAATAAGTACCGATGTAGCCTGGCTCGCGATGCACTATATCTTTGAACAAACGCTTCGCTTCTGTGCTCTTACCCACTTTCACATATTCTAATGCAAGGGCATGCTGCAGAAAACTATCCGTGGGGTTTTGCTTTAAAAATTCAAGCAATTTGTCAATCTTTTCCATTCAATTTTATTTTTTTCGTTTCCTGCAGAACATATCTTTGCATCTCTTATCTTTGCAATAGTTGCATAAACAACTTTATTTAATACGCGATAAACATTTACATGAAGATACTTGTCTGCATTACCAAATCGCCAGATACCACGGCAAAAATAGCTTTCACGGATAACAATACGAAATTTGCCGAAGCTGGCGTACAGTACATCATCAACCCTTACGATGAGTGGTATGCACTAATTCGTGCAATAGAATTGAAAGAAGCCGATCCCTCCACTATAATACACCTGGTTACCGTGGGAAGCGCCAGTTCAGACCCGATCATCCGCAAAGCACTTGCACTTGGTGGTGAGGAAGCGATCCGGGTAAATAGTGATTCACGCGATAGTTTTTTTGTGGCTTCGCAAATTGCTGAAGTTGCAAAACAAGGGGGATACGACCTGGTATTCACTGGCAAAGAAACCATTGATTACAATGGCTCTTCAATCGGTGGTATGGTTGCCGAATTGCTTGATCTTCCGTATATCTCCCTGGCTACAAAATTTGTACTTGCCGGAACTACAGCTACGGTTAACCGTGAGATAGAGGGTGGTGAGGAAGTAAACGAAGTAAATCTTCCAGTTGTTGTAAGCTGCCAGAAAGGTGTTGCAGAACAACGCATCCCCAACATGAAAGGAATCATGGGTGCACGTACAAAGCCATTGAAAGTTATAGAACCTACACCTGTAGAAGCACTCACCACAATCGAAAGTTTTGAATTGCCTCCTGCAAAAGCCGGGGTAAAACTTGTACCTGCTGATAATCCCGGAGAACTTATCAGGTTACTGAGCCAGGAAGCAAAATTATTTTAATTTAGTCCGAAAAAGAATATTACATGAGCGTATTAGTTTATTTAGACCAGTCCGAAAGCCACATTAAAAAGAATGCTTTTGAAGCTGCAGCATATGGAGCCAAACTCGCCGAGCAATTAGGCACAACAGCAGAAGGGCTTTTATTTGGCAATGTAAATGATGACCTGGCTGCTATGGGTAAATATGGATTAAAAAAAATCCATTGTGTAAAAAATGATGCCCTCAATCACCTGGATGCCCAGGTTTTTACGACAGTAATTGCAGAAGCGATAACCAGCATTGGTGCTAAAGTGATCGTGTTTTCAAATAATATTAATGGAAAAGCAATTGCGCCTAGATTATCGGCCAGGCTCAAGGCAGGGCTGGTAACCGGCGCCGTTGCACTACCTGTAACAACAGAAGGTTTCATAGTAAAGAAAAATGTATTTAGTGGAAAGGCTTTTGCGAATGTTTCGATCAATACAGAAATAAAAATCATTTCGCTGAATCCAAATTCCTACACAATTACAGAATCCGTGGGAACTGCAGAAGTTGCCGAGCTCAGCGTAAATATTCCGGCAGCTAAAGTAAAAGTAACTGCAGAAAATAAAGTTGCAGGTGATATCCCTTTAGCCGAAGCCGAACTCGTGATCAGCGGCGGTCGAGGATTAAAAGGACCTGACAATTGGCATCTTGTTACAGATCTTGCAAAAGTACTAGGCGCGGCTACAGCCTGTAGCCGTGCGGTTGCAGATGTGCACTGGAGGCCGCATCATGAACATGTAGGCCAGACTGGTCTCGCCATTGCTCCAAATTTATACTTTGCCATAGGAATTTCCGGTGCCATACAACACCTCGCTGGTGTGAACAGGAGCAAAGTTATCGTTGTCATCAATAAAGACCCTGAGGCGCCATTTTTTAAAGCCGCAGATTATGGCATAGTGGGTGATGCATTTGAGGTAATGCCTAAGATTATTGAAGCTGCAAAAAAATTGAAAGGAGTTTCATAGCGAATTTGGAACCTGCCATGAAAAAATCAGGTAGCAGGATCTCTTACGCTACTTTATCTTTCGGATTGAACCAGGAGTTTCAATTGCCTAAAAAAACTTAGTTTCGTGCATCTGTTATGAAGAAAATAGAACTGGAAATAGTAGCCCTCTCCCATAGCATCACGCAAACTCATTCCTATGCAGTAGTGCTTGGGGAAGTTAATGGACTAAGGCGTCTTCCGATTGTAATTGGTGGATTTGAAGCCCAGGCAATCGCCGTAGCACTTGAGCGAATGCAACCCAGCCGCCCGCTCACCCACGATCTGATGAAAAATTTCATGACCGCATTTAATGTTGAATTGCATGAGGTGATTATCAACGATCTGCAGGAAGGGATTTTTTATTCAAAACTTGTTTGTTCCACCGAGCATGATACTGTGGAAATCGATTCACGCACTTCTGATGCCGTAGCCCTGGCCGTGAGATTTGGCTGTCCCATTTACACTTATGATAATATTCTTGATAGCGCCGGTATTTTGATGGAGGATGATGAAAAGAAGAAAAAAACCGGGTCATCGGGAGCAACAATAACAGAGTCGGGTACACGCGAAGACCTCAAAAAACTTTCCCTGCAGGAACTCAACACCTTGTTGAATGAAGTGCTTGAACAGGAAGACTATATCAAAGCCGCTGCAATAAGAGATGAAATAAACAATAGAAAAAAGTAGCCCTGCACCTGGAATTTTTTTCCCAATTGCCAGGAATATTAATAAAATAACACCCTCCGTTCATGATCGCTTTCCCAAACTGCAAGATTAACCTGGGTTTGCGTATTATTGGAAAGCGTGAAGATGGTTTTCATAATCTTGAAACAGTTTTCTTTCCCATATTCATGAAAGATGTTCTGGAGATATTGCCCTGTAACCAGCTGGGAGATCAACCCCAATTTAACTCAACAGGTTTGCAGATTCCAGGAATTGCTAAGGATAACCTCTGTCTTAAAGCATACTATTTATTAAAAAAACATCATCCACTGTTACCAGGAGTACGAATCCATTTGCACAAGAACATCCCAATTGGTGCCGGGCTCGGTGGTGGATCTTCCGACGCTTCATCTTCACTATTAATGATGAATAGCATATTTAACCTGGGCTTGAACGATGAAACTCTAGAAGAATTTGCATTGGAACTTGGGAGTGATTGTCCATTTTTTCTGCACAATGAGCCTTGTTATGCAAGTGGGCGTGGAGAAATACTTGAACCAATTGCTATTGATCTGAGTTTATGGAAAATCATGCTCGTTCATCCCGGCATTCATATAAATACCGCCTGGGCATTTTCACAAATAAAACCGGCAAATTCAATTAAAAATATAAGGAAGATCATCAGCCAACCGGTAACTACCTGGAAGGATGAGTTGCTAAATGATTTTGAGAAAATAGTCATGCAGAATTATCCTGGGCTTCATGAACTCAAGAACCTTTTATACAATAAAGGCGCAGCTTATGTTTCGATGTCTGGTTCTGGTAGTTCATTTTTTGCAATTTTTCCAAAAACTATGGAAGTTGAGACTACAGAGATTTCTTTTTCATTTAACCTTCTGTCTTAAGTATGTATGCGGCTAAAGAAGCTTGAACCAAATAAGCTATTTACTTAACATACTTGATTAACACCTTTGCATCTAAAGAAATTACTATATTTGCGTTAATGGCATTTCATTCCATCATAAAAGTACTCGATATAAATCTTGATCTCCTCGATCACATAGGTTAACCATATCGTCCCCGAATTTCACTTCGACCGTTCTCTTATTTTTTCTCTCCAGTTTATTTTTTTTATGCAAACAGAAACAACACTTTCATCAAAAGCTCAATATTATCTCGATCTTGAAGAAAACTTCGGGGCCCATAACTATCATCCCCTCCCCGTAGTACTTGAGCGGGGCAAAGGAGTTCATTTGTGGGATGTTGATGGCAAAAGATATTATGATTATCTAAGCGGATACTCCGCGGTGAACCAGGGTCATTGTCACCCTGCAATAATTGAAGCCCTCATTACTCAGGCGCAGAGACTAACGTTAACGAGTAGAGCTTTTCACAGTGATCTGCTTGGTGAATATGCTGAATTTATAACCAACTATTTCGGTTATGAAAAAGTATTACCCATGAATACAGGTGTAGAAGCTGTGGAGACTGCAATAAAACTTTGTCGACGGTGGGGATATGAGGTTAAAGGAATTGCTGCCAAAGAAGCCAAGATTATCGTGTGTGCCAATAACTTTCATGGAAGAACAACGGGAGTTATTTCTTTCAGTACGGATCCTTCTTCACAAAGAAATTTCGGCCCCTACCTTCCCGGGTTTATTATCATTCCCTATAATGATCTTCCGGCGCTGTCGAAAGCATTGCAAGATGAAACTGTAGCTGGGTTCCTGGTAGAACCCATACAGGGAGAGGCTGGTGTAGTCGTTCCGGATGATGGTTATCTAAGTACTGCAAAAGAATATTGTAGCAAGTCCAATGTTTTGTTTATAGCAGATGAGATTCAAACCGGATTATGCAGAACGGGCAGCATGCTATGTTGTGATCATGAAAATGTACGGCCCGATATCCTGATACTAGGCAAAGCATTGAGTGGAGGTACAGTTCCTGTGTCGGCTGTACTCGCAAATAACGAGATCATGATGACCATTAAACCTGGTGATCATGGCAGCACTTATGGCGGTAATCCCCTTGCATGTAAAGTTGCTATCGCAGCTTTGAAAGTTTTAAAAGATGAAGACCTGGCTACCAAAGCAAACATGCTGGGAAAGCTTATGCGCGAGAAATTGACAAAGCTCAACTCAGAACACATTTCAATTATAAGGGGCAAAGGCTTGCTTAATGCAATTGTTATTAAACATACAAATAAAGATGCTGCCTGGCAGTTGTGTATGGAATTAAAAGACAATGGCCTTCTTGCCAAACCAACTCATGGTGATAAGATAAGGTTGGCACCACCATTGGTGATGACTAGTGAGCAGATGATAGATTCTGTTGGCATCATTGAGGAGAGTTTGAAAGTTTTGGGGTGTAATGTTTAATCATTAAATTTATTTACAGATATCCAACAAACCCTGGCCACAATTACAACATTTTCTCAATAACATTAACCATTTAAACATTTCCCATTAACCATTACTTAAAACTTGCTTAACAAAATTTTAATCCTTCCACATTAACCCTTAACTAAAATTTGCATTCTCATAAAATAGAACGACTCAAAAAACCCGTTCAATATTTTTATGAAAAAAGAAATTTTACTCTCGTTTTTTATTGCTGTTGCCGCAACTAGCTTTGCACAGGTTAAGCCCTCTTTTGGTGTAAGCGCCGGCATCACTTACTCTGGAATGCGTGGAGATGCCGTTAACAATCTGAACAACTTACTGGATTTTTCTGCAGGTATGATTAAGACTGGTAGCAGTACCGGTTTCTTCGGCGGAGTATACGCTTCGATCCCCATGGATGAAACGATTTCATTGGAGCCCGGTTTATACTATAGTCAAAAAGGATATGAATTGATTGGTGCACTTAATCTTAAAGGACTGGATTTTTTGGGTGTAAATGCAAAAGCAAAACTCACATCGACTTATATCGATATTCCAATTTTATTGAAAGCTAACCTCGGTGGCTTCCAGGTATTTGCAGGGCCGCAGGTATCTTATTTGAGCAGTGCGAAACTTAAAATGACCGCCGGAATATTAGGAATTAATTTGCTGAACACTAGCCGGGATGCCACTGCGCAATTCAACCGCTGGGATATGGCTGTTACCGGTGGGATTGGCTATAAATTTAATAATGGAATGAACGTAAAGGCATCATATGATTACGCCTTATCTAAAGTTGATGCAAACCAGAATTTGAAATCTTATAACCAGGCATTTAAAATAGGTATTGGAATGAATTTTTAATGAATGTGTTTGGGGTTGATAAAAATG
>JBKJPO010000106.1:0-2687 GCA_046595095.1 Chitinophagaceae bacterium | reverse complement strand
ATTTGCGGGCTTTTGACTTCTTTTGATATTGATTTCTGTGGAGCTGCAGGGAGTCGAACCCTGGTCCAAACATACTCGTCATAAGCTTTCTACATGTTTATTTTTGCATTGATTGTCGGGAAATGGCAGGAGCAAAACAAACCAATCACTTCCTTAGCTGTATCGTCTTAAGCAACCGTCACAGCCTTCAGTTGCAGCGTCCCGTTTTTTGTTTGAGTCGGCGGATAAGCTTGGCAACAGGCAAGCCCGCTCATCGGCCCTAATGGTTGCTAATTATATCAATTAGGCAGCCATGGCATACGAAGTATTGCCATTTAAAAATTTCGTCTTCAGATTTAGGTGCTAATTGACGCAACGCACCACATGCTTACACTTACAAAGATCTATGCTGTCAAAACCGGTCAGCCCCGTTATTATCATTCATAAAAAAATCATGAATAACAGTGGCTCAAAGATACCATTTCATTTCTACAATCCCGAACTACCTACATTTGCATAACTTAAATTAACAGATCTTCATGGATCCTGAATCGTATTACCGGGAAAGAGTTTTTTCATTACAAAAGCAATTGGCTTTACTCACCCGCAGAAAATCATTACTTGGCTGGGCGAGGCTTATTACCGGCTGCTGTATCCTTGTTCTCGCCTGGTTCTTATGGCCTCTTGGCCTTGCTCACGTTTTAATATCAAGTACAATCCTCCTGGTGATTTTCATTCGTTTTGTATTTGCAGACCTTGATAATAATGACACAATCAATCATTGTAAATTTCTTGCCAGGATAAATGAAGATGAACTAAAAGCGCTCGACCACAATTATTTTCATTTTTCCGAAGGAAAAGAATTCATTCCCCACGATCATTTTTATTCAAATGATCTCGACATATTTGGACATGCTTCTCTGTACCAATATATTTCCCGCACTACTTCTGAAATGGGGAATGAATGCCTTGCAGACTGGCTACTTCATCCTGCATGTTCATTGGTTGTAAAAGATCGGCAGGATGCCGTAAATGAACTTGCTTCAAAACCGGAATGGTTACAGGAGATCCGGGCCCTGGGTTTGGAAAAAAAAATCTTGCTTTCAACAAGGCTGAGGTTGAATACCTGGGTTAACGAACCAAATACATTTCAGAAGTTTGCTCCCTGGAAATGGCTGAGGTACATTTTACCTGCAATCATTTTAATCATTGTAGGGCTTAATATTTTTGATGTTCTGCCAACAAGGTTTATGAATATTGCACTTCTCGTGTATGCGATACTGGCATACAGCATCAGTAAACGCGTGTCACCGATCCATCAACAATTATCCAGGATGGTAGATGAATTGGATGTATTATCAGAAAGTATAAAATCAATTGAAAAAAAACAATTCGGATCTGCACTGTTGCAAAAGTTGCAATCAGCTTATCACCAGGAAAAACATACCGCCTCCGCGGATTTGCAATCATTAAAAAAGATTCTTGAAAGGCTGGATCTACGCTATAACCCGGTTGTATTTATCCCTCTTGATGTATTGCTGCTCTGGGATCTTCAACAAGTGCTCGATATTGAAAAATGGAAGCAGAAAACAATGGAGAAAATTCCGGGCTGGTTCGATTCCCTGGGAAGTATTGAAGCGCTGAACAGCTTGTCTACGCTGTATTTCAACCATCCTAACTGGTCTTTCCCGGTGTTGCATGAGAAAGATTTTTACCTGCAGGGGGAAAATATTGGCCACCCCCTCATAAACAAATCAAAACGGGTAAACAACGATATAAAGATGGATGAAAGTGGGGAAATAATGCTGGTAACGGGTTCAAATATGGCGGGAAAAAGTACGTACCTGCGTAGTGTAGGCATCAACGTTGTGCTGGCTATGGCAGGTGCACCTGTTTGCGCGAAATATTTTGAACTCTCCCCTGTTCAACTATTAAGCAGCATGCGTGTTTCAGATAACCTCGAAGAAAATACTTCAACGTTTTATGCGGAACTGAAAAAACTCAAAACTATTATTGAAAAAATAAACAATAATGAAAAGGTCTTTATACTGTTGGATGAAATCTTACGGGGAACCAATTCGCTTGACAGGCATACCGGATCGAAAGCATTGATCAGGCAACTTATAAAACATAATGCTTCGGCCATTCTTGCCACACATGATGTTGAACTCGCAAAGCTCGCTGAAGAATATCCCTCAAACATGCTTAACTATCATTTTGATGTACAGGTAAGCAATGATGAATTGTACTTTGATTACAAATTGAAAACCGGTGTTTGCACAAGCCTTAATGCATCAATTTTGATGAAGAAGATTGGGATTGAAATCAGTTAATGGTATGTGTTTTGGGCTGATTTCTTTTGGAGCTTTGTTAGTTTATCGTTTTAATGCTTCCTTCATTAACCATTAAGCATTAATCATTTATTCTTCCCCCATCCAAACCAATCATTTCCATTTGCATACAACATTAATCCAAGCAATAAAACCATTCCTACAATCTGCGCATACTCCAGGAATTTATCACTTGGCTTACGCCCGGTAACCATTTCGATCAAAGTGAAAAGAACATGCCCGCCATCCAATGCCGGTATGGGCAACAGATTCATGAATGCAAGAATTATTGAGAAAAATGCTGTGATGTTCCAGAATACCTGCCAGTCCCACTCGTTTTTTGGAAAGATTGATGCCATGGCTTTGAAACCGCCTAAG
>JBKJPO010000036.1:0-6437 GCA_046595095.1 Chitinophagaceae bacterium | reverse complement strand
CTAGTCTTTCTCCCGAATAAGAGAGCCCTACCAGGTCATTGCCAAGCGGATTGACTATGGTATCAATGTAGGTTGCAACAAGTGGATTACCCGTATTATAATCTTTCCAATTAAGTGTAAAATATTTATTATCATATACTGCCAACATTTGTCCACTGGGTGTCATAGCCACATCCCCGTTTTGCGCATAGATTAATCTGCCACCAAAATTTACAGGTTTTGAGACACCCAGCAAACCGGTAGTAAAATTTACTTCCTGCAGTTCCATTGTATAGGGCCCGGATCCAACAAAATTAATCTGGTATCCGATACCCGTTAATGGATCAAACTCAACACCTGCCACAAATTGGTTCGAAAAAGTTTTAAAAACTGGTAAAGCAGGAGAACCATTAGGACATATTGTAGGTAACCACCGGTAAGTATAGGTATTGTAGACCCCTGATGAATTTACAATTTGGCTGAAATATAAATAACCATCAAATGGGTTGAAGGTGACTGTTGAAAGCGAGGATGAAAAAAAACCTGGTGTAGCCAGGAGAGGTTTACAGTTGCTTCGATGGGTTAAGGTTTTCGTAATCGGATCAAAATTAAAGTACTTGATAGAATCCCTTGTAGCAGTTGCACCACATCTCCTACCATCGCCTACTGGAACTGATATTGTTGCCGGTTGAGCATAAGTAACCAATGAATTACCCAGTAGCCCAATAACCAAGGTCAGCATTTGGACTATTCTGAATATTGCCGGGTAAAATTTTCGCATCATAGAGATTTTCGTAAGCGTCTTGTTCAATTATTTTATTACCACTATTTGCTTCGTGAATTTATTCTGGCCGGGAACATCCATTTCAACAAAATAGGATCCGGTAGTTATTTTATTCAATGGCACTCTTAAAGTGCTGTTTGGCGCAAAAGAGTGTTTCATTATTTTAATCACGGCTCTGCCGGCAGCATCGAATATTTTTATGTTGACCACTTCGCCCAAAGTGCTATTTGAGATCATAATATAATCTCTTGCGGGGTTAGGAGTAATGGTAAAAAAATCAGTTCCGGAATTTACAGAGATGGTTTTGGTATAAGTAATTGTCCCGTCCTTTTGTACGATTCGAATTCTATAAAAGGATATACCTCGCGAAACATTATTATCAACAAATGAAAAAGAAATACGATTTGGAAAATCACTTTCATTGATGGATCCAATATTATAAAATGAGGCACCATCAACACTTTTCTCGATCTTAAAAGAAGTGTAATCGTATGCATTATCAATGTTCCACCATAGTTTTATATTTACTCCATCCTTTTTACCAGAAAAAGTTAATACGTTAGTAGTAAGCACAGTCAATCCCGGGTCCTTTGTGATAATGCTCGTTGTAGCATTACCACCTTTTGCCAACACCTGGCTATACGCATCAAACGTAGCGGATGTAGGAACAAAGGAGAGATCGTACTGGATCAGAAAAGACCCTGTGGAGGTTAAAACACCATTTACCACGTAATTCATGACACCATTCTGATCGTAAATTATTACGGTAGTATCGTTTGCAGTAAGAGCACCTCTAATGCGTATTGCTAAAGGCATATCGAAATGGGCCAAGGCACCAGCAGAGGTTGTAGTTTGAGGCAATTTCAAAGTAATTCGATTACCGGCATTATTCCATGTGGCACCTGAATAACTTGCAAAGCCGGTGTTATAAATCCAATTGCTAAAAAATACCGATAGATCTAAACCGGACACAGCTTCCATATGGCGTTTAATGTCACCCGTTAGTGCGGTACCATATCCAATAGCAGGATCAGTCTGGTAATTTCTTAATGCCTGGAAAAACTTCGTATCGCCAAGTAGTGTACGGAGCATGCTTATTACCATTGCACCACGCTCGTAAATATATACTGCAGGGGTAAATATGGATGTGATGCTTGAGGTATCGGAAACATAGATAGGCCTGGATTGATTTGAAAGGCTTATTGCAGTATTTTTAATTGCCTGCCTGGTACTTAAGCCAGTACTTCCCGATGTTACTGATGGTGCAAATTCGGCACACACGATTTCAGAATAGGTTGCAAAACTTTCATTCAACCAGATATCACTCCAACTTCCACAGGTAACAGCTCCTCCAAACCACTGATGCCCCAGCTCGTGAGCAATAACACTCCAGGCTGTTGTAGAATTGTATGTACTGGGATTCATCCCGCTAAAAGTATTATGCTCCATGCCACCACCGAAACCAAACGAATAATGACCGTATTTTTCATTTTTGAAAGGATAATCACCAAACTTGCTACTGAATGTAGTAAGCATTAGAGCAGTTTTGTTCAATGTATTCCTTGCAGCTGTTGTATTGGTCTCAGGGAAAATATAATTATACAATGGCATAAGTGTCCCCCCAATATTAACCAGAGTTGGAGTTGCAGGGTATACATCATAATTAGCTACCCCAATTGCTACCTGGTATGCAGAAATGGGATAACGATGCTTCCATGTACTTATTACGCTTCCGGCTACTGTCGCTTCACTCAACAGGGTACCATTTCCTGCCGCTCTAAAACCAATGGGGTTACTTATAATTAGATCCAGTGAGTCGGCCTTATCATTTACTATAAGAGATTTACAAGGCCACCAGGTATACGCTGAGTATGGCTCTGATAAAGTGTAAACATAATTCTGATTAGTATTATGAATTGCCTTTACAAAGCCGGTTCCATTACTAAAACCCGGCACATTCGGAGGCACTCCCTGGTAGTAAATCGCTACAGAATCCAGTGTACCTGCAATTGCAATATTTGGGATTGTAATTTCTAATGTATCCACGTCTTCTACTACATTAGATGCAGATAACTGAACACCCTGGTAGTAAACAGCATCACATACCAGGGTAGATGCAAAATCAAATTTTAATACAGTAAAATTTGCCTGTTTGGTTTTGAAATAAGTTGTGACTTTGCCTTTTACATATTTCCCTATTGAAGTATCAGGGTTTATTCGCAACTCCAATCTATGGTATTTGATGTCGTAATCACTACCGGTTCCACCGGCCGTGGTACGCGAAAACAGGGATAGATTCCGACCAGATAAATCATATGAATTAAAACCTTCGTGAGCTGGTCGGTATTGAGCAATAGTATTATTACATACAATTATAAGTAGTAGAATTGTTGAGTAGAATAGTTTCACCTTTTGGATTTTCTGTTTTAAATGGATATTGAATTAATTATTACCTGCCTATAGAATATTATCTACAGTCAAAGCTATACGTGAAATAGACTAGATTATTGCCTCATACAAAGGGAATTATTTTGAAGATTTTTAAAACTCGTATTTCTACGCGGTAATTATACGATTTTCGTAAAGTAACTTAACGATGATAACGGTTAGTAATACCCGAAAATTGACTGGATGCAAAAACCAGGCAGTTAATTCGCAATTGGATTCAATTAGCCTCCAATATTTCTTCCTGTATGGATATGCTAATGAAATCAATGGTAAAAACTTAGTGGGATGTAATTAAAACAGAAAAAATGTATGGTCTCATGGTGAAGTTATATCACGTAGCCAAATCCGTTATGGGTCTTTTAAACACAAAAAAGGAGCCCGCGAGCTCCTTCAATATTATATCAAAATGATTTAGTTAGAATACCTGGTACCGCTGAATATTTGCTTCATCCTGGCCATCTGCATCGGTATATATGAGGCCAACACCTTTGGCAAACCATTGTTCGATGGTGCCTTGAGGTATACCCGGAATTAGTGTAAAGTATACTTCAGTCAGGACTTTTATCACATCAGGAAAGGCATTTCCCCCAACAGTTGCAGGTACCCCTTTTGCCAGGATAGTAAATTTAAGAAATCCTGTTACCGGGATACCGCTAATACTACCAGTGTAATTTGGAGAGTTCCATGTACCTGCCTGTGCAACATTATCTCTCAAAAAATTTGCCTCGCCGTATACCGGATCATCAAAGGGAAAAATATCAGAGACATCTAAATACTGAAAATAATTGTTGGGAGTTTTCCTATAATATAATGTATCAGTTGGAGGCGTTGCAATGCTCAGTTCCCGGGAATGAAATTGCGTGAAACTATTCATGTTAAATACGGAGGAAAGCGCAGTTGTTGTGACCTTAAATGAATCCGAAAAGAAAATTCCCGTAGTGCTATAATACACCCAATTACTATTGGCAGTAGTTGGGAAATAGTCGCCCGTGGGAATAGTACCTGTTGCAAAAGTAATCGCAAAGGTGCAAGTGCTTGAAGTAAACGTGACCGTAAATGTAAATGGACCTGATGCCAGTGGTGTACCTGTCGCAGCGAGCACAACATTTTGAGAGCCTGTTGCAGTGAATACACCAGACTTTGCAAATGAGATCCCATTTGCTGAATTAGTTGTGATATTATAAGACCCAGGGCTTAAGACATTAACCTGTACTGTTATCGTATTTGCAGATGTAACTGCAACGCCTTGTGTAAATGTTCCTGATTGTGTGATGGGCGTACAAACTCCTGCAGCGGTTCCCAAACTACCTGTAGCGGGTGGGGATCCAACTCCATAGGCAATATTGAAATTACAAATGCTGGTTCCAAAAGTTACTTTATATACACTATCTCCCGCATTCACCGGTGTGCCCGATCCTACCAGTCTAATGGTCTGAACACCTAAGCTTGAAAAAGTCCCTGATTTGGAAAATGTGACTCCATTTACTGTATTTGTTGAAATAGCATAGTTACCCACTGTTGTCACTGTTACCGTAAGCTCCACGGTGTTGGTCGCATTCATTACGATACCCTGGGTGTATGTTCCCGATATGGTATATGGGCTACAGATTCCCGCAGTTGCTCCAAGTACACCGGCTCCCGGGCCGCCACCCACAATGCCTGACTTATACCTTGAAGTAAATTTGCCTGCAGTTATTGTCTTATTGACTCCTGAGGAATCTATTGCAATACCGGTAAAAGATCCGGTAACATTTGTAGTACTGATTGAGGATATAGTAACAATGAATTCCCCGAAGAGCTGATTTCCTTCATAAATAGGAACGCTGTTTTTAGCATATTCAAAATTCACTTCACCCAGAGAAGCTTTGTAAGTACCCACAGTAAAACTGGAGTTTGTAGTGTTCAAAATCAATTCAAAATCTTCAGCTCCGGTAAATGAGGTGCCTTGAAGACGAAGGCTTTTGGTATTCCCGGTTGTTTCTACAAAAGCGGTGTCCATATTTCCACTGAAAAACTTAGAACTGTCTTTGAATTCCCAGGTACCGGGCAGTGTGCTTAAAACTCCACCCTCAATGCTGTATTCCTTCTGACAAGAACCAAAAAAAGCAATAACAAGGGCTAAAAGAAATGATATCCTTAGCGTTTTCATACGAATTGATTATTTGAATAAAGATAAAGATTTTTAAGATACCTGAATTTCGTCATTAACAACAGAATCGGTTTCCACTGTAGGACGGTGTTCCTGCTTTTTGTGCTGCCTGAAGAAACGTTTTTGAAATAATATTATTGCAATAACCCCTGTAGAAATAGATGCATCAGCAATATTAAAGATAGGTCTGAAAAATTCGAAGCTCTCACCACTCCAAAAAGGGAACCACTCAGGAAAACGGGAATCCCTGATAATTGGGAAATATAACATATCTACAACTTTTCCTTTCAGGAAACCTGCATATCCCTCCCCTGCAAATGCCCGGGCAATGTGTGATTCTGTACTTTGTTCAAATATAAGCCCATAAAACATACTATCGAATAGGTTCCCCAGGGCACCGGCGAAAATCAACCCGGCACATAATATGAATCCCCGATGGGCTTTTTCTCTTACCAATTTGCGAATATAGTACACGCCAAAAATTACTGCTGCAAGTCTGAAAAGGCTAAGAATGATCTTTCCCCAATCGCCGCCAAACTTCATACCATAGGCCATCCCTTCGTTTTCAATAAAGTAAAGCCTGAACCATTGGCCCGCAACCAAATGTGATTCGCCAATAACGTAATGTGTTTTGATCCAGATCTTTAGCACCTGGTCAACAAGAATCACTAAAAAAATAATGAGAAATATAGTTCTGCCTTTCAATTTTAAAATTTAAGTCGTCAAAGATAATGAAGAAAGGATTAAGAGGTTCATGAGGATTAAAGGTTCAAGAGGTTCAAGAGGTTCAAGAGGTTCAAGAGGTTTAAGAGGTTTAAGAGGTTTATGAGGTTTAAGACGTTTGAGGAGTTTGAGGAGTTTGATTCATTGGAGGGTATAAGTTGACTATCGTGTTCAAAAAATATAAGAATCTGTCTTCCCGGTAGAAAAAGTTACATCTATTGAAGAAACCTCTTAAACCTCTTGAACCTCTTAAACCTCTTGAACCTCTTGAACCTCTTAAACCTTCTTGAACCTCTTAAACCTCTTAAACCTCTTAAACCTCTTGAACCTCTTGAACCTCTTAAACCTTTTACC
>JBKJPO010000554.1:0-7894 GCA_046595095.1 Chitinophagaceae bacterium | reverse complement strand
AATGAGTCCGGAATATGTATTCCATCAGTAATGATGCAAGCGTACAATTCTTCGGCAGCCAATTGATCCCAAATAATATTGGGATGGCGGGGCAACAACAAAGGAACACCATTGCCTAAATGAGTGGACAAAGACGCCCCTGCTTTAACTGCGATTCTAATCTGTTCTGAATTCGCCATTGAATGTCCTATAGAAACAAGAATACCGTGATCCTTACATTTTTCTATGAATGAGCGGGAGCCTTCCCATTCCGGTGCTATAGTTATCAATTTTATTTTTCCACCTGCTGCTTCCTGAAATCTTTTCATGAGTTTCCAATCAGGAGGTTTAATATATTTTTCATCGTGGGCGCCTTTAGCACCCGCCTCAGGAGAAATGAAAGGCCCTTCTAAATGAATACCCCAAATGCAATCATTTACAATTGCATCTGAAATGCATGCCATGTAAATTGTACGAACAATTTCCAGGATGTTTTTATCTGAATTAGTAATTACAGTTGGCAGAAATGTAGTGATCCCTTTACTTAATAAATAATAAGTTGCCTTAACAATATCTTCCCTGGTTAAAGAAGGGTTATTAAAATCAATTCCGTTGATTCCGTTTATTTGTAAGTCAATTAAACCCGGGCCAATAAATGGAATAGTATTTCCACTGCTTCCTGTTTCAGATATACTCATTAACTTGTCACCCTCAAATATTAATTCCTCTGTTTTTCCTGTAATACAATTGATACAGGTAACAACTTTATCTTCCTTATAATTTTTTGGTTCCATAAGCAATTTGCTCTATGTTTTCCTTTTGAGAACAGCCATCAGATTGGTTACTTTAACAGGTACTGTTTTGGTAGCCAACCCAATTCCAATAAATACAATTGCTGAAACAATTGTAGGCAAACCAACTTCAAGTGCCAGGCTGCTTAAATTCAAATCTTTTGCAATGATAAAGGTAAGCAAGCCGGCAACAATCGAAGAAATAGCTGCTCGTGGACCACAGGATTTAAACACCGGAAGCAGCCCAAATAATAAAGGCATAGAAGTTGGTCCCAACAACGCTGCAAACCAGTTAACGATAAGCCCAAGCACTCCACCAAACTTTTCATAATTAAGTGCAATAGCTATTGTTGCCAGCGTAAAAATAAATGTAGTGATACGGGCAGTACGTAGCGAATGTTTATCATTACGAAACCTGTTGGAAACAACCGGAAGTATATCCCTGGTGATGACCGCAGCAATTGTATTTACATCTGAAGAAGTCATGCCCATAGTGGCAGCAAATAAGGAAGCGATGACAAGCCCTATCATGCCCTGGGGCAATATTTTCATCATTAGTAGACCATAGGACTCGGAAGGGTTTGCCAAACCAGGTAAAATAATAGGGGAGGCCCACATAGGAAAAAATAATATCAAAGGCCAGATTAAATATAATATTCCCGAAAGCCTTGCTGCTTTTGAAGCTTCCTTTTCATTTGGTGATGATATATACCTCGTAGCCAGGCTCCAGCTTCCTCCATTATAACTTAAGAAATAAAGAAAAAACATAACCCCGACAAAACCTGCTGTATAAGGATCATTAAACAATTGGCTATGGCTTGCAGGCAGGTTATTCCAAATACTACTAATAGAATCTAAACCACCAAGGTGTTTAACAACCAGTACAAACATCACAACTCCGCCCAGTACCTGAACGATAAATTGAATTAAGTCGGTTATAATTACGCCCCATAAACCCCCGAAAGTAACATAGATTAAAGTAATAACTCCTGAAACCAGGATACCAGTCGTCATTGGAATGCCGGCAACTATATGCAATAAAATACCAATGGCTGCCCATTTAGCTCCGACATCAAATATTTTCAGTAATACTCCTGCCCAGGCTATAATTTGTTGTGTCAGTATATTATATCTTATACTCAGGTATTCAAGCGGAGATTGTATCTGCAGTTCCTTTCGTAACCGAACCCAGTACACAGGAAATATTTTGGCAGTAGCAATTATAACAATACCGACCGGGAAGGCCCACCACATATACATGGTAAAGCCGTGCGTATAAGCAACGGCAGCATATGCAACAAATACTGCTCCGCTGTGGCCTGATACGTGATGTGAAATCCCTGCTAACCACCAGGGTAATTTTCCTCCGGCAACAAAATAATCTTCAGAGTTTTTACTTCTGAAATAGGACAATATGCCTATGACAAGCATACTTAAAAAGAAAAGAATAATAACTACTAAATCCAGCGTATTGAAAGTCATTTTAGTATTTTGATCATTTGATAATTCAAGTTGCTTAATGAATAGTAACCGAAAAAACTCCTGTTATCAGAAGCTGAGCTGCTGCATTGAAAAGAATAATGAATGAGAGAAGTATCTTTAAAACTTTTCGGGGAAATAAATTAATATCTGAAATTATACTTTAGGCTCCCAACCCGGCTCATATTCGCGGCCCCAATATTTCAAAGCTTCTTTATCATTTAAAATATGTCCATTCTCTGGATCAATATTTAAAGTACGACCCGATCGTAAAGCAATGTTACCTAATTGCACCAGTAGTGTACTTTGATGGCCACCCCGGATATCAGAGTTTACTTTGGTGCCTTTTCTAATGCCATCAAAAAAGTTTAGGATATGCAATGCATCCAGTTCCTGTGCAGGGTCTGCAACATTTCGGGCATCTATTGTACCGTCGTTTTTAACTTCTTCAACCAAAGTATTTTTAAGGTCATATATCTTATAAGAGTTGCCGCTTTCTATTAGCAGCGACCCCGTTTCTCCATAAAACATAACACCAACACTACTGCCCTCAACAGAACGCCCGTTAAAACTACAGCCTTCCCAGGTAATGGCAGAATTATTATTAAACTCCAGGTTTATAACCTGCGTATCGGGTGTTTGCCAATCATCCTGGTAGCGGTATCGTCCTGCCGCTGAGCTTACACGAGTGGGATATTTAACACCTAACCCCACCTTGCAAGGTCAACCATATGCGTACCATTATTTAGTGCTTCTCCTGTTCCCCGATTTGCCCTCTGTTTCCTGTCGAAATTAATTGCCACCGGCGAACCATAATTTAATTGCTTGTCCCTTTCCACCCATGCGGGTTTCAGCTTTTAATACCTCTTGTGGATTTAAGGTACGCAGGTAATCGGTGTAAGGCATTCTTTGTATAAACTTCCCAACCGGTACATCAGTGACTGCATCATAATTAGCTGGAAGATATATTTTGGGGAAGCCAGTTCTTCTGAACTCTGCCCATGCCTCAAAACCATCAGGATAAACAGCTATCCATTTTTGTGTACCTATCTGTTCTCGCTGCTCTGCTTCTGTTGCCGCAAACTTTACTGGCAAACCGGTTACAGGACGACCCGCTCCTACAGGAGTTGATGCCAGATCAGTACTATTGTTCTGATATGAAGTAATTGCAGCGGCATCAGTTATTCCAAACTGTTTAAGTGATGCTTCAATTCCTTTATTATACCATTCAGCTGCGGTAAGAGCTCCACTATTCCAGTTATTGACTTTAGCTTCTGCCAATAAAAAACAAGCTTCAGCATAAGTCAATACAATCCTCACATTTATTGCTTCATTAGCCTTGCTAAAGCGAGGACCGAGATTGGAATTGGTATTGTTTTTATTTTCTGGCAAATCCATATCAGTAGGATTCAGGCCATTTCTTAAACCATTATAAACCCCTGTGTAAGCAGCATCTGCACCCGTTCCGCCAACAGCAGGAGAAAAATATTCCTTCAACCGGGGATCTTTATATCCAACCAATATACTTTCACTATTTGCACTCATCCTAAATTCATTAAATCCGGAAATCTGGTTCAACGCATTAGGAAGAATTGCACTTACTTTAGCCAATGCATTGTCTGCATTATCCGTAAATACTCCGGAAGCAATTGCTTCTTCTGCTTCCGTTTTTGCTTTAGCAGGATCAGCCTTGGAAATGTGAATAGCAAGGCGTAATCGCAGTGTGTTTGCAAATTTTTTCCAGGCCAATGTTTCATTTACCAGGCTTCCATAAATGACATCTTTAGCGTCGTAGGATAATCTTATATTTATATCAAGCGCATTGGCAGCTTCTTTTAATTCTTTAAAGAAATCATAGTAAATATCTTTTTGAATATCGTATTTCTCTGGCTTCGTAATGTCCAATACATTAAAATATGGAAGGTCACCAAAAGTTTCAACGTAGCGGTGAAACAGGAATACTTTCCATATCCTTGCTATGTTCTTTTGGTTTTCCGACGCATACGCACTCTTTATAATTGCAACCAAATTTCCAATATCCCTGGGATAAAATAATTGCAGTCCCGCATTTAAAAAATTTTGGTTTATGCCATACCTGTCTGTTGTAAAATATTTAGCTGATGTCGCAAAATGACCGCCATAGAGATCGTGGTGCAGGGCCTGCAACCGCTGAAACTCAAATGCTCTCATAAGACCATTGGAGAGGGCAGCAGAAAATAAGGCACTTGCTGCGCCTTGTGCCACAGCAGGATCGTCAAGGCTCGGACTATTGGGGTCACTAGCCAGTTTATCTAACCGCTTTGTACAAGTGCTGAAAAGTACACCTGCCAGGCAAGAAAGTAGTATGATCTTTTTCATTTAGAAAATATTTAGAATGATATATTTAGGTTGATGCCTATAGACCTTGTTGGAGGTAAAGACCAGAAATCAACTCCCTGGCCTCCCAGCCCATTATTTAAAGAAACTTCCGGATCAAAAGGTGCATCTTTTTTCAGGAAGAAAAGATTTCTTCCGTATAAAGCAACATCGATATTTGTAAAAGGTGTTTTGTTGAGAACCCCGGCAGGCAAACGATACCCTAATGACATCTGCCGCATTCGAACAGTCGTTGCACTATAGGTAAAAGCTTCACCCACCGGGCCTCCTCTTGCTCCTATACTTGACCAATAGTCACTTGCTTTAACAGGGATATTATTTTTGCCACCTGTTGCCAGATCACCATCAATAATTAAAGTACCGTCCCGCCCATTTAGTGTTTGGGTGGTTTTGCCCATAGACGCCAGTACGGCCTGCGTGTGAGAAACTACTTTACCACCAATCCTTGCATCAATCAAAAAACTTAGAGTCAAGGCTTGATATCGGAACGTATTCGTTATACCACCTGTCCAGTCAGGATTATAGTTGCCAATATTCAGCGGCCTTCCCGCCAGTATCTTTGGCAAACCATTGGTGCCAATAACAAGATTGCCTGCCGCATTACGTTCAAATGCCCTAACATATAAATTTCCTAATCGATCACCTTTTTTAGCATAGAGATCAGTCACTCTGTTTGTATTGATCAGGGTAGAATCAAGTTTATCAACTAAGGAAATAATCTTATTTTGATTTTTGGCAAAATTTATAGAAAGATCCCATTGGAAATTTTTAAGCTTTAGAGGCATGGTGCTGAGGATAATTTCAATACCGGTATTTTGAATGTCTCCTGCATTTACTGTTCTGGTCTGGAACAATGAGCTTAATGGAAGTGGCAGGCGAAGAATCTGGTTTTTGGAATTCGTTTTATAATAAGTAAAGTCAACTCCAAGGCGGTTGTTTAAAAAACGTAATTCTGTCCCTAACTCAATTGATGATGTTTGCTCCGGCTTGACGTCTTTTAAAACCAGGTTTGAATTGTTGGTAAGTATAACACCATTTACTCCCTGGGCTGAATTCAATGTTTGAATAAATGAATAGAGACGTTCATCATCTTTACCTACTTTGGCATAGGAAGCCCTGAGTTTTGCAAAATTGAAAAATACTGGCAGCGTAACCATATCACTAACAACTGCACTTAATGATACTGAGGGATAAAAATAAGAACGGTTGCTGGCCGGTAATGTAGAAGACCAGTCGTTTCTTGCTGTAAAGTCGAGGAACAGGTTATTATTCAAACTTAACTGGCCGGTTCCGTATACCGATTGTATTTCCTTCATTCCTATTGACCTGTCTGTAGTAACACTTTTTCCGTTAGAGGCTTTAAAGAGATAGGGAATATCCAACCCTCCAGCAGACTGGCTTTCGAATACAGTATTCCTCCTGAAAATGGAACTACCGCCTGAAACGCTGAAGCCTATGCGCTCAGTTAATTTCTTTGTATAAGTTATCAAGACATCGGCATTTATCTCAGTTGAGTTAAAAGTGTTGGAAAAATAGTCGCCTGATAAACTTCCGGATGTTAATTGAGTTGGGCTCCCCGGATTAATCTTCCTTTCATTGTCATCAAAGAATTTGTCCAAACCAACACGGCCCTGAACACTCAGATCCTTAGTAAGTTCGTAGCGAATAGTCAATGCACTTATAAAACGATTCCGGATCTCTTTGATTTTATAATTATTGACGAACCAATATGGATTGTTCAGGATCGCTGAATTTTTATCCCAGAAGTTAATTCTTGGGTTTCCGTTTTCAGGGACATTAAATCGCTGGAGATCCTGGTTCCTTGCCGTTACCGGCATTCTTATAATATCAGAATAAGGATTGGGTGCCTGTTCACCGCCCTCCGGTCTATTCAGTACCTCTTGGTATATGTAATTTACTTTTGCATCCAAACTTAATTTTTTATTGATCTGAGATGTACCACGAAGAAGAAATGAACTCCTGTTATATTTATTATTAGGCACAATGCCTTTGCTGGCCTCATTATTTGCAGAAAAACGGAGTTGTGTTTTTTCATTACCGGTTGATATGCTTATCGCATTATTTAAAGAGCTTGCTTTTTGAAAAAATGCCTCTGTATGATCCTGGGCCGACAAAACAATATCTTCTCCCAACCAGTTTTTTACTGTCTGCCCGGAAATAAGAGGACCCCAGCTATCGCTACTGGTAGCAGAGTAAACATTTGCGTTGCCTTGGGCATACTGATCCTGAAACTTTAATTTATAGACAGGATCTTCAATAGCGTAATTAGAACTGAAAGTTATACCTAGCCCTTTTTGAACCCTTCCTTTTTTAGTAGTAATTAAAACAGCTCCGTTAGCGGCTCTTGCACCATATAAGGCTGCGGCATTTGGCCCTTTCAACACAGAAATATTTTCAATATCATCAGGAGGGATATTACCAATTGCATCGCCTCCATCGGAACCTCCAAATTCAGCACTTCCTCCACGTATTGTATTATCCATGGGAATACCATCAATTACATACAACGGTTGATTAAGACCTTGTAAAGATCTGTCGCCACGTAATTGAAGACGTGTAGAGGAACCGGGACCTGAAGATCCCCGTGTAATAACAAGGCCTGCTACTTTACCGGATAATGCATTAACCACATTTACTTCTCTTGATGTAGAAAGATCGCTGCCTGCTACCTGCTGTGTTACATAGCCTAATGATTTTTTCTGACGTTGAATTCCTAATGCCGTCACCACAATTTCCCCCAACTCTGCATTCCCCAAACTGAGCGTTATTGTAACTGAATTTTGATTGCCGCCAACAATTACTTCTTTTGGTAAATAACCAACAGACGTAACCACCAGTGTAACTTCATTAACAGGAACATTCAATGTAAAACTTCCATCGGCATTTGTAGAAGTACCGGAAGAAGCACCTTTTATATTAATAGATACACCCGGTAAATTTGTATTATTTGTCTCAGCAATAACACGACCGCTTAAGTTCCGTGTTTGAGCCCAGATTTCATTATTTAATAATAATAATGGAATCCATAATAGCAGTTTTTTGGTTTGCATACGCTTTGTTTGTTTTTAAATTACAGAAGTAAATAAACAGCAGTTTTCAATCTGCAAGCGGCGGGAAATCGAATTCAATGTCGTTTAAAAAATCTATGCATGGTTATAAGCCGCCCTAACAAATTTACTTTTATAAAAAGCTATTACTATTACTTTTATCTATAATCATGATACTATCTTTCAATTGATGGCAGTAAA
>JBKJPO010000309.1:0-3585 GCA_046595095.1 Chitinophagaceae bacterium | reverse complement strand
ATGTCAATTGCAATGGAAAAGCATCAATAGTCTTATCCATATTAATTTCACTTCCGTAAAAGATTATGTAAACAGTTGAGGGCAACTGCTAAATTTATGGGGTATCAGAAATATCTATGCAGGTAAGATTATAGATTAATTGTAGTCCCGACAGAAATCCCCCACCGCTCAATAGGAACATCATCTGCACTTCGGATTTTCTGAGGCGCAAAATATTATTTTTCTTCAATCACACTAAAGCATCATACAAAACTTCGACTGTATGCAGCGCTTTTCTTCCCGTTCCATCTTTTATCTGGTGGCGACAACTCGTTCCGGGTGCCGCAATAATAACACCCTCTGCCTGGCTACGAACAGCTGGTAACAATACCAGCTCACCGATCTTCAAAGAAAGGTCGTAGTGCTCTTTCTCATAACCAAAAGATCCCGCCATTCCACAGCATCCTGAGGCTATTGTTTCAACAGAATAATTTTCTGGAAACGACATCATTTTTGCAGATGCTGCTACAGATGATAAAGCTTTTTGCTGGCAATGCCCATGCAATTTTATTAGTCGTTTCTCTTTTGTAAACAAGTCACTGTTGATCTTTCCTTTATCAATTTCCCTGGCTATGAATTCATCAATCAAAAACACATTTTCTGCTAATTGCTTAGCTGCAGCAAAATTTTCATCATCAGCCAGGTCAATATATTCATCCCTGAAACTGAGGATGGCACTTGGTTCTATCCCGATCAAAGGTGTTTCCGCATTTACTATACTACTTAGTAATGAGATATTTTTGTTGACTATTTTCTTTGCAGTTCTTAGTAATCCTTTGGATAACCATGCCCTTCCACTTTCTTCATGATCTGGAATAATTACATCGTAACCAAGTTTTTCCAATAAGACTATTGCCTTGATACCAATTTCCGTATCGTTGAAATTTGTAAATTCATCACAGAATAAATAGACTGTATTATTGCCAGTCTGCCTGTTGCCCATTGCATGTTGCTTTCTTTCCCTATACCAGTTTTGTAAAGTAGTTTTATACAGTGTTGGCATGGAACGCTGCACTGCAAAACCTGATATGCGCTTGATCATATTGCTGAACGGCGCAGTGGTCATCATAAAATTATATAGCCGGGGAACCAGGGCGCCCAATTTTGCAGTCCTGGTAAAATTCGCGATCAGCCTTGACCGTAATGGAACACCATTGGCATCATAATATTGCTGAAGGAACTCAGCTTTTAATTTGGATACATCAACGTTTGATGGACATTCTGATTTGCAGCCTTTACAACTCAAACACAGGTCCATTACTTCATAGATCTCTTTATGATCGAAGCGATTCATCTTTTTTGAATTGGTAAGAAACTCGCGTAAAATATTAGCCCTTGCACGTGTCGTATCTTTTTCATCTTTTGTAGCCATAAAAGACGGACACATTGTTCCACCCGACAAATGTGTTTTGCGGCAATCACCTGAACCATTGCATTGTTCTGCATGTTGCAATACATCCTGGTTAGTATACCGGAATATTGTATTAAAAGAAGGAGTTTTCTGTCCGGGAGAATACCTCAACATTGTATTCATCGAAGGGGTATCAACAATTTTATTAGGATTAAAAATATTTTCAGGATCCCAGGTTCGCTTAATGGTTTTCAGTAATTCGTAATTTTTTTCACCTACCATTTGCCTGATAAATTCTCCACGCAATCTTCCATCACCATGCTCGCCACTTAAAGAGCCCTTATATTTTTTTACCAATGATGCTATTTCTTCTGCAATTATTCTGAAAAGACGATTGCCTTCAATCGTTTTCAAATTAATTATCGGACGAAGGTGTAGCTCGCCCGAACCTGCATGAGCATAATGCACAGCATGCAGATCATATTTTTCCAATATCTTATTAAAGTCTGCTATATACTCCGGGAGGTCGTTGGTATCTACCGCAGTATCTTCAATTACAGGTACAGCTTTTTCGTCTCCGGGTAAATTACCTAATAAGCCAAGCCCGGCTTTTCGCAGTGTCCATATTTTTTTGGTGTCTTCTCCAAATAATAAAGGGAAGTGATATCCTAATCCTGCCGCACGCATTTCAATTTCACAATCACCCGCTATTTTTATAATCTCCTCCTTGTGGGCCGCAGTAAATTCAATAACCAAAATTGCTCCCGGGTCTCCCTTTACAAAAAACCGGTTCTTACTTTGTTCAATATTGTCTTTGGTGCATTGCAAAATATAATTATCGATCAATTCACATGCACTTGGTTTGTATTTTAAGGCGACCAGGTTTGCCCTTAGTGATTCGTCAATAGAATTAAAATGAACACAAAGCAAGCCTGCTTCCTTTGGAGGCAAGGGAACCACATTCAATTTAATTTCTGTTATGAATGCCAGCGTTCCTTCGGAGCCCGCTATCAATTTGCAAAAATTAAAATCCTCTCCGCCGGCAGTGAAAGGAGAAGAGTTTAATAATACGTCAACAGCATAACCAGTATTTCTTCTTTCAACAGTTTTCTTTGGAAATTCTTTTCTTATTTCTACCTGGTTTTCATAATTACCTAATAAGCCTCTTAGCGTTTTATAAATATTGGCCTCCAGATCATTGCCTTCACATTTTGCATGAAACTCTTCTATGCCCAGTTCCTTGAATACAGTTTCACTTCCATCACTTAGCAAGGTATTCACTTCCAGTAAATGTTCCCTCGTACTCCTGTAAACAACAGAATTAGAACCGCAGGAATTATTGCCAACCATTCCGCCCATCATCGCCCGGTTGGCTGTAGAGGTTTCCGGGCCGAAGTATAAACCATGGGGTTTCAAAAACATATTCAACTCATCCCGAATAACTCCAGGTTCAACGCGCACCCAATGCTCTTCTTTATTCAGTTCAATTATGCGTGTAAAATTTTTAGATACGTCTACAATAATTCCGTTTCCAACCACCTGCCCTGCGAGTGAGGTGCCCGCGGTTCTTGGAATTATTGAAGTATGATTTGCCCGTGCAAAAACTATCAGCTTTTTCAGATCCCCTACCGATTTTGGTATTGCTACCGCCAAAGGAATTTCTCTGTAAGCCGACGCGTCGGTGGCATATAAAATTTTCGTTGTATCATCCACATACAGTTCCCCTTCTAATTGATCTGATAATTCTTTAAGCCTTTGGTTCATGCGGAATGACTAAGTTTTGTTAACTTAAAAGAATGATATAAAATATGAAAATATATTTTACTTTTTTAGCTGTTCTCCTTTCCTTAACTTAATATTATTTATTTCTCATTTTTATTAAATATTTTACTAAAAATTATACTCATGCCAACAGTAGTAGTTCGACACAAAGTAGGTGATTTTGAAACATGGCTAAAAGGCCATGACGACAGAGTGAAAATTTTTGCTCCTGCCGTTTCAGGATTTAGAACTTTTCAAGATCAGGATGATGCTAAATCCGTGATTTTGGTTTTAGAAGTAACAGATATGGAAAAGCTTGGAGCAATCATGAATGATCCCGGTATACAAGAAGCGAAAGACCGGCACACAGTACAGGAGCCTATCCTTCTTTCGATGGAAGTAGCTGTATGAGGACTTGCCACTTTCTTTCCGAG
>JBKJPO010000142.1:0-20819 GCA_046595095.1 Chitinophagaceae bacterium | reverse complement strand
CTCCATCCAAACTCCTTACCGATATCCGTACCCACTACTTCATCCATCTTCACCTTCCACCTATCGTAATACGATTTTTTAAAGTCTTCTTTTTGCAAAAAAAATATTTTTGATTTTATATCCCCAACTTCTGAATAAGTTTCATTCAATTCACCAACTTCAATAAAACCAACAGCACGCATGAATGGTAATGGTGCCGTATTGATAATAGGTGCTTTAACAACCGTAGTGAAATAATAGTCATGAGTTTTAAATCCCTCAAGCAAATTCTTTAAAGCTAACTGTTTGGCGTAGGTGCGATATTTGGGATGTGGCAACACGGCTAGTTGTTCATAATAGGCAATACGATTATTATCAAAAAATCCGGCAGGAAGAAATGGGAAATTCATCTGATCTTTTTTTTGCCAGAGTTCACTCCCACGCAGGGTTTCATACGTAAGTACAACAGAAAATCCAGCTATTTCACCTTCGTCTTCAATTACCCATACCAGGTCATTTTCAATGAAATACCTGTATTGTTCTTCTGAAGTGCCAAGCAGGAATCCACCTGCCGCGGTTGCTTCGCCGGATGGCATTTTTAGCTTCTTTTTTAATCCAATGAAATGCCCGGCATCCTCAGAAATCGATTTGCGTAAGATCATGCCTATAAACTATTTTGGGTCCTTTTAATTGTTGAAATATGGCCTGGTAAATGGTTTGAACATTTTGGTTTTGCGAGAATTCTTCAGGAAGTGGTTCTTTCTTTTCAGGAAGTTGGTACCATGGAATATTTGGGTACATGTGATGTGAAGAGTGCTCATTAAAGTTGAGCAGCAACCAACTAAAAAACCAATGCTTTTTCAAGGAGCGTGTATTATATCTTACATGATCACCAATGGTTGTATCATAATGAAAAATATAAACGAGCATGCTCCAGATCCATGCAAACACAAGAATGGGTAAAGCCAGTGTATGCAACCATACATCAAAACCTCCGATGATCCAGAATAGTGCATGGAAAGCCAGTCCTGCAGAAAATTGTAACCAGGAAATAATTCTGTCCTTCACGTTCCAATTGCTGAATGCGGGACTGATCTTTACTGCTACTTTAGTAGGTATAAAAAGGAATATGATGATTGAAGCCAGGGAATGCAAAAAATACCCTCCTGCAAAAACACCCACATACCACAAGAATTTATACCATACTTTACGGAAAGGTGTAAGTGGCTTTTCAGATACGTAAACATCCAATGCTGATGTATCATGATTCTTCCTGTTGAAGCCGTGATGAAAGTAATGGATCTTTCTATAAATGCGCACAGGCACGAGCAAGGGCAGGAGCACGATAGAGCCTGTTATGTCATTGGCAAGGGGATGTTTTGGAAAAAGTTTTTTATGGGTTGCTTCATGGCCAACGACGTAGATCCTGTCGAGCCATAATCCCTGGAAAAATAGCAATGGAAGATATGCGATCCAATATGCAGCGCCTGAGAGATAATTCCCCATTATATTGGCCAGCGTACTCGCAATGATAAATACAATTATTGTTTCGGCAACAGTACAAATATTGATCTTGTAATGGCGCTTATAATTATGAACTTTGTATTTGCTCATAGAGTCAGCATTAGATTTTGGTTCGTGAATCTAACGAAAAATAAAGAGAAACCATGAAGACTAAAAAGGAGTCATATTAAAGCTGCAAAGCTTAGTAACTTGATCTTATTCATCTTAGATACAATTCTATAAAATTTTTTTGTTCTTTACTTTTACATCAATGATCAAACATCAGAAATGTTGTAGCTAAGCTTACTTATCAGTTTCGCCGGTAATTTTGGTAATTGTTTACGCTGAATTATAAATGTGGAAAGCCCCGCAATATCTTTAAATATGTAATGTTTGGTCAATGCACCTTCAAGATAACCGGCACCAGAACTGTTACCCGTTCCCATTCTCATACCAATCATTCTTCTTACCATTGCAAGGTGTTTATGTCTCCACCCACCCATCAGGTTATCAATTTCAAGAAGTGCATCTAGTAGTTGGTAGGATGTTTGGAAAACCGGGAAGTCACGATATAGCATAATAAATAATGCAGACCGCATTGCAGCAGGTGAGAGGCTGGTTTGCAGTGCAGCTATCTGTTCATCAGTTAAATCATTTTTCTTTTCAAAAAAGATAAGATCAAAATCCTGGATTTTATTTGCTTCACGCTCTGATAAACCCCGGAGATAGATCTCCCTGTAATCACTCCAAAACGGATGCATGCCGTCATCATTATCAACATGCAGAAAATGATCCCAGAAATCAGTTTCAAAAAATGGCATTCTTTCGAGCCATTTGTTGACCAGTGTTAAAAGCGTTATTTCCTCCTCACTTTCCCGGATAGCATTATAATGTTCCGGGGTAAAACCTCCTTCACCAGTATGTTTATAATGATTGCTATTGTGCCTGCTCTCCATTTTAAGCCCAAGCCTGGTTTCAAGTTTTCTGAACTGCAGGCTTTGAAAACCTGATGCAGGGTTTAGCAAGTTCCTGAATTCCAGAAAATCCAAAGGTGTCATAGTATCGAGGATGCCTACTTGCTGGTTGAGTAGTTCAAGTATTTTAATTATGCGGTTAAGCCGATGTCGTACAAGGTTAAGGTCTTCCGAATTATCATCAATGCTTTCTTTTTTAAAAACACCAACGATGAAATCCATTTCATAAAGTATTTGTTTGAACCAAAGCTCGTAGGCCTGGTGAATAATGATAAAGAGCATTTCATCATGTGCAGGTTGATTGCCTTCTTTAAAGCTTTCGGGATCTTGCGCTTCAAGTATTTTTTCGAGCTGCAGGTAATCCGGGTAGTACATAGATTTCTTTTCCATATCTTGATTTATCAATCTGCCATAAAGATACAGGAAGCTTTCCCCAGATGAAAATGTAAACGAAACTAAACCATCATTGAAGCTTCGGCTTCACTCGTGCCTTTATTTACCATGTGTAATTCACCTTTGAGCAACCTCCTGATAGATACCAGGTGCGAAAATAATACAACAGGCACAATGAACCCTGGCAGGAGTGCAAAAGGAAAGTACAACACTGCTCTATTGGGTTGATCGAATGCAAATCTTTGGAAAGGAAATGGGGCTGATAATATTGCATTCAATACAATATTAATGAGAAGCATCAGCGCGAAGATATTCCATGCAAGTAATACATTTCTGCCCAGTTTTCTCCTTATAAAAACCAGGTATCCCATAACTGGTGCTGTGATACCGGCGAGAATATCAAAATTTCTTCCTTCAAATGTCATAAGCTGTGGCACAAGCTTATAAATAAAAAGCCAGTAGAGAATTATTTCTACAAACAAACGCACTACATGCAACTGTGTTAATGCAGGAAGTGATAAACTGTCTATAAAATGGCGGCCGCTTCTTGTCGCAAAGAGTAAGATGATGAGGAGAAATGGAGGGCCAACCAGGAATATAAACCTTGGTGGTATACCCTTGGTTACCAGGTAAAATCCTAGACCGGAGATTAGGCTTTGGGCAACAATCCAAATAAGAATTATAATTCCTGTGAGCGTAGCTCCCTGCACAGTATTACCCTTTCTTACTGCGGAAATAAAGAAAAGAAATGTAAGTAAAACCGTAAGGATGAAGAGCCATGAGATAAAATTGGGTAGGTTTTCTGGCATAAATTCTTTTTTTAATAAATACTTAATTAGAAGTATAGGAGCTTATTTTCATGATGCACATCAAATCAAAATACAAAATATTATCTTCAACCAAAATTTTTCTGATATGTCCATCTTCTCTGTCAAAAACCTGGTTGCCTTTCCTCTTGCCTGCATCCTGCTTTTTTCCTGCAAATTAAAAAAGTCAGAAAAGACTGATCAACCCCCGGATATCGTAGCAGCCTCTTCATCGCATCCTGGATGGAGCTACCAATCGAATATTTACGAAGTGAATTTAAGGCAGTATTCATCATCGGGGTCTTTCAAAGCATTCCAGGCGCATCTGCCAAGGTTAAAGGAAATGGGGGTGGAAATCTTATGGTTCATGCCTATAACCCCAATTGGCATTGATGGAAGAAAGCAAACTGCGCGTGAGCTTGGCAGTTACTACGCCGTAAGAAATTATAAGGCGGTAAATGAAGAGCATGGTACTATGGAAGATTGGAAGGCATTGGTTAAAGAAGCACATGCCATGGGTTTTAAAGTGATAACAGACTGGGTGGCCAATCATTCTGCACCGGATAATCCCTGGATAAAATCAAATCCTGAATTTTATTCAAAAGACAGTACAGGAAAAATGATTGCACCTTTTGACTGGACGGATGTTCGTAAACTCGACTACGGCAATAAGGGGCTTCGCGACAGCATGATTGACGCCATGAAATTCTGGATACGTGAGACTGATATCGATGGCTTTCGCTGCGATGTTGCAAGTGAAGTGCCTGCCGATTTCTGGAAAGAAGCAATTACACAGTTGAGAACTTTAAAAAATGTTTTCATGCTGGCTGAGGGTGATAAACCGGATTTGCATGCTGCTGGATTTGATGCAACTTATGGATGGAGCGAATTCTCTGTCATTACAAATATATTTTCGGGTAAGAAAAATAAAGCAAGCCTGGATTCTGTAATTCATACTATTGATAGCGGTTATGCGAAGGATGATTTCAGACTCTATTTTACCACTAACCATGATGAGAATAGCTGGAATGGAACCGAATTTGAGCGCATGGGTCAAGCTCACAAAGCTTTTGCCGTTTGGACTCAAACTATGTCAAGAAGTATTCCGCTCATTTATAGCGGCCAGGAAGTAGCAAATAAAAAACGGTTGAAATTTTTTGTCAAGGATACGATCACCTGGGGTGATTTTAACATGGCCCCGTTTTATAAAAAATTGCTCACACTTCGTAGGAGTAATAAAGGGCTTGCTACAGATGCTGCATTTACAAAACTTGTTACGGGGATTGACCATTTAATCTATGCTTTTGCCAGGGAAAAAGAAGGTCAGAAAGTGGTTGTGGTTTTAAATTTTTCAAAGCAAGCTCACAAATTCAGGATACCTGGTGATATTATTTCCGGCGAAGCGAAGAATGTTTTTAAAGACACAAAAGAAAAATTGACGAAAGAGTTTGAATTTAATCTTGAGCCCTGGGGATATGTGGTGTATGATTATAACAAATAACAATAATCAAGTGGTGGATTAGAAATACAATCATTTCTGCAGGAATAAAATGATTTATTTATTTCACCATCTCTTTCACCTCCTGCAATTTCAAAAGTGCTTCAACCGGTGTTAACCTATTGATATCAACGGCCTCAAGTAATTTCCTGATATCTTCGAATGTCTGTGAATGTGTATCGAAGATACTGAGCTGTAATTTAGGTGTAACAAGCTTCTTAACGGTATCACCAATCTCTTCATCAACATGTTTTTCTTCGAGCTGCTTCAAAATTTCATTGGCCCTGCTTATGAGAGAAGGCGGCATTCCCGCCATCTTTGCTACATGAATACCGAAGCTGTGTGTACTACCTCCCTGCGCTAATTTTCTAAGAAAAATTATTTTATTTCCTACTTCCTTATTTGTAACATGAAAATTCTTAACGCGTGATAATTTGTTCTCAAGTTCGTTAAGCTCATGGTAATGTGTTGCAAATAAAGTTTTGGGTGCATGAGGAGTATGATGAAGGAATTCCACTATGCTCCAGGCTATTGAAATGCCATCATAAGTGGATGTGCCTCTGCCAATCTCATCAAGTAGAATCAGGCTGCGTGGTGTTATGTTATTGATGATACTTGCGGTTTCATTCATCTCAACCATGAATGTACTTTCCCCGCTCGAGAGGTTATCGTTTGCACCTACTCTTGTGAAGATTTTGTCCGTCAGGGGAATTCTGGCTTCATTAGCCGGTACAAAACTGCCCATGTGGGCCATCAGTGTAATCAGTGCTGTTTGCCTGAGGATCGCACTTTTTCCACTCATATTGGGACCAGTGAGAATGATGAGTTGTTGTGTAGCCGGATCAAGGAATATATCATTAGTGATGTAAGATTCGCCCTGTGGCAGATTTCGCTCAATCACCGGATGACGACTGTCTCTCAGGTCGAGTTCATTTCCATCATGCAACAAAGGTTTTTTATAATTGAAATGTAAAGCATTGTAGGCAAAGCAAGCCAGGCAATCGAGTATTGCCATTACGCTTCCATTTACCTGCATCGGGGAAATATAATCCTGTAGTTCATTCAGAAGTTTTTCAAACAACTGGAGTTCGATCTGCTGAATCTTATCCTCCGCTCCCATAATTTTTTCTTCATATTCCTTGAGCTCGGGCGTGATGTATCGCTCGGCATTAGTGAGTGTTTGTTTCCTGATCCAGTCTGCCGGAACTTTTTCTTTGTGCAAATGCGTTACCTCCAGGAAATATCCGAATACATTATTGAAACCGATCTTAAGTGAAGAGATACCAGTGGCTTCAGATTCCTTTTTCTGAAGTGCAATGAGATATTCTTTTCCGCTGCTTGCAATGTTGCGCAGATCATCAAGCGTTTCATCGATGCCGTTACGGATCATATTTCCCTTCGAGGCAGTGGCAGGAGGATTCTCTACAATCTCTTTGACTATTTTCTCAGCAATATATTTACAGGTATTTAAGGAATCGCCAAGCCGATTGAGGTATTCATTGGAAGCTGATTCGCAAAATGATTTTATTACAGTTACCTGTTGCAAACCCCGCGCGATCTGCAATACTTCCCGTGGATTAATTTTCTTCAAAGGGATCTTGCTCACGAGGCGTTCGATATCCCCTGCAAGTTTGATATGGTGCGGGATTTTATGTCTTCCATCGGTTTCTTTGATAAAAAATTCTACCAGTTCGAGCCGCTCATTTATTTTGCCAATATCTGTAAGGGGAAAAACAATCCATCGTTTTAGTAAGCGGGCACCCATCGGGCTCACTGTATTATCAAGCACTTTAAGCAGGGAACTGTTTCCATCACCACCAAACAATTCAAGATTGCGGATAGTAAAACGATCCATCCATAAATATTCATCTTTATCGAGTCTCTGCAAAGATGTGATGTGCTGAAGATGGGGATGTTCGGTATCTTTCAGGTAATGAAGAATTGCACCTGCAGCAATCACACCCATGTGCATATTTTCAACGCCAAATCCTTTGAGGTTAAGGGTCCCAAAATGTTTTAAGAGGCTTTCTTTCGCATACGTTTCGGCAAATATCCATTCATCAAGAGAGTAGGTATAAAATTTTAGCCCGAAGTATTGTTTAAATTGTTTCTGTTGATTGCGTTGGAAAATTACTTCAGCGGGTTGTAATCCCTGTAAAAGTTTATCTGCATATTCGCGGTCACCTTCCGCGATAAAAAATTCCCCGGTGGAGATGTCTAGAAACGCTAATCCGAATAACTCATTTTCAAAATAAATTCCGGCCAGGAAATTATTGGTATTATGTTCAAGTAATTTATCATTCGTGGCTACACCAGGTGTAATCATTTCTGTAACACCTCTTTTTACAATTCCTTTTACTGTCTTCGGATCCTCGAGCTGGTCACAGATCGCTACTCGGTAGCCTGCTTTTACCAGTTTATGCAGGTAAGTATCAAGGGAGTGATGAGGAAAGCCGGCGAGTTCTGAAGAATTGACAGCACCATTATTTCTTTTGGTAAGCGTGATGCCCAATACTTTTGAGGAAATGATCGCATCCTGTCCGAATGTTTCATAAAAATCTCCGACACGAAACAATAGTATCGCATCAGGATATTTTGCTTTTATCGCATTGTGCTGTACCATCAACGGAGTATCACCAACTGCCTTCGCCATATTTATCGGGATTAATTGGATAGAAAAATGATTTACAGGATTATTTCATTGAAACAAATAAATCACTAACTATCAAATACTTTCATTAGAGTTAGTTACCGGCCGCTAACAATAACTTATTTTTGCCGGCAAGTAAAGATATAATGAGAAAGCTTAGCATGGATGAATTAAACCGCATGTCGGTAGAAGAATTTAAACATGCCGATAAGGTACCTGTAATAGTGGTTTTAGATAATGTTCGAAGTGCATATAATGTAGGAAGTGTTTTCCGTACGGCAGATGCTTTTCTTATTGAAGCTATTTATATCTGTGGATATACGGCCAGGCCCCCTCATAAGGAAATTGCCAAAACTGCATTGGGTTCTACGGATACTGTAACATGGAAAGCCTTTGATAAGGCTTTGGATGCTGTGGCTGAACTAAGGAATCTCGGGTACAAAGTTTATGGGATTGAGCAGGTGGAGAACAGCATTTCCCTTGAAAAAATTGATCTCATTGGTGATACCAAAACCGCGGTGGTTTTTGGCAACGAGGTAACAGGAATTCAGCAGGATGTTCTGCAGATCTGTGATGGAAGTATAGAAATACCCCAATTCGGGATGAAACATTCTTTAAATATTTCTGTAGCCGCGGGGATTGTGCTTTGGGAAATGGTGCGGGGGAGGTAGGTGGTAGAGGCAGTGGCAGTAGCAGTAGCAGTAGCAGTAAACGAGAAAAACAAGAAATCAAAATGGAAAAAGTCAGGCAATACTTAAGCCTTATAAAATTTAGTCACACCATCTTTGCAATGCCTTTTGCAATGATCGGGTTTTTCCTGGCTGTCAATCAAAGGGTATTGACTAACGGTGATGAACAAACTTCAGGTAGACCAATGTGGCTGATCTTTTTACTTGTAATACTTTGTATGATACTTGCAAGAAGTGCCGCCATGGCTTTTAACCGCTGGCTTGATGCACACTTCGATGCATTAAATCCAAGAACTGCTATTCGTGAAATACCTGCGGGGATTATTTCTAAAAGCAGTGCTTTGTTATTTGTGATCTTTAATTGTATTGCATTCATGATTTCGGCGGGATTTATAAATTTTTTATGTTTTGTTTTATCGCCTGTTGCACTGTTCGTAATTCTCTTTTACAGTTATACTAAAAGATTCACCCCACTTTGCCACCTGGTATTAGGACTTGGTCTTTCTCTTGCGCCAATTGGAGCTTACCTGGCTGTTACGGGCCAATTTGACTGGTTGCCTGTGATGTTTTCAGTTATCGTTCTTTGTTGGGTAAGTGGCTTTGACATTATTTATGCCTTACAGGATGAAGAGTTCGACCGGAGAAATAATCTGAGATCAATTCCCGCCTGGCTGGGTAGAAATAAAGCATTGAAAGTTTCAGAATTTCTGCATTTGGTTGCAGCGCTTATGGTTGCTGTAGCCGGTTACTATGGCCATTTTGGGACATGGTACTGGATCGGAGCGGCCTGTTTTGTTTTTTTGCTTATCTACCAGCACAGGCTGGTAAAACCCACTGATTTAAGCAATGTGAATATGGCCTTCTTTACCACAAACGGAATTGGCAGCGTTGTCTTTGCTGCGTTTGTTATAACGGATATTTTTTTTAAATAAATCTGAACTGAGATTTTTTGTGATCGTTATGATTGGCATTAATTGAACCATATTAATCGTAATCCTTCAGTCGCAAAGATTCAACTTCATTTTTCATATTGAACATATCAATCACAAAAATCACAGTTCAGACAATCAACAAAATCAGCGGTCCCATGGCAAGAATTCTCTCTATTGATTTCGGTTTAAAACGTACAGGCCTTGCCGTTACCGACCCGTTGCAGATCATCGCAACCGGGTTAACAGCTGTTGATACCCGTGATCTTTTTACTTTTCTCAAAAAATATCTTGCAACAGAGTCGGTTGAACTGATCATTGTAGGCGAACCAAAAAACTGGGACGAATCTGATACGCATGCCAGCCAGCCTGTTCGGGATTTCATAAAAAAGCTCCACAAAGAATTTCCACTCATCCCGGTGAAACCTGTTGATGAACGATATACTTCAAAACTTGCTTCACAGGCCATGGTGCAAATGGGACTGAAGAAGAAAGACAGGCAGAACAAAAAAATTATTGATGAAGTGGCGGCTACGATCATCCTGCAGGAGTACTTGCAGCAGCGAGGCCTTGCTTAGTATTTATGTAGAGGTTAGTTTTTTTGAAAATCGAATATTTAATAATCCATACTCAATAACTAGAAATTGATCTGAATTTTGTATTCATTAACTTTGCCCTTAATTTTTTTGTTAATGATTCTTCCAATTGTAGCTTATGGATCGCCTGTATTGAGACAGGTTTGTGCTGATATCAGCCCGGATTATCCGGAATTTGGTTCGCTGCTGGATAACATGTGGGAAACGCTCTACAATAGTAAGGGCGTTGGCCTTGCAGCTCCACAGGTCAATAAGCCTATCAGGCTTTTCCTGGTAGATAGTGAACAGATTTTTGCAAACCTGGATGAAGATGAACAATCGGAATATCCCGATGGACCGGGTTTTAAAGGCGTTTTTATCAACGCTAAAATCACTTCCTTAAATGGAAAAGAATGGATGTACAATGAAGGTTGCCTGAGTGTTCCGAAGATTCGGGAAGATATTTACCGAAATGAGGAAGTAACTCTTAACTATTTTGACGAAAACTTTCAGCAGCAAACGAGGACATTCCACGGTATAACTGGCAGGGTTATCCTGCATGAATATGATCACATCGAAGGCAAACTATTTATCGATTATCTGAAACCCCTTAAGCGCAAATTGTTAAAACGCAAGCTCGATGATATCTCCAGGGGAAAAGTTTCTGTAGATTACCGCATGATTTTTCCTAAATGACTTACGCAATAACGCTATCTCTAAGACCGGTAATGCCGCTCGTGATTTTGGTCGCCATTTGCATTAATACATTCGCTCAGACAAATGATACCACTATCAAGGTGGATGGAAAACTTATTACACTCTCCGAGATTGTTGTGAACAATAAACTCAATGTTCCTGCATTCATTGATCGCGTAAAAAATGATACCACATTTTACAAAGCATTCAAAAATCTGAGGGTGCTGGGTTTTACATCGATAAATGATGTGCGGATGCTCGACAAAAAAGGCAGGATAAAAGCCAGCCTGATCAGCAGAACCAAACAGCGGCGTTCTAACAATTGCCGTTTTATGGATGTAATCGCAGAGCAGGTTACGGGGGATATGTATGATAAGGATAAAAATTTCAATTATTATACTGGTCAGCTGTATGCGGGTTTATTTTTCACCAAAGATTCTGTATGCGGTGAAACAAATATTGTTGCCGGACGCGAATTTTCTACCCAGGGATTGAAGGGCGTGGAAAAACATAAGGAACAGTTGAGGAAATTATTTTTTAATCCAGGGAAGAAGATCTCCGGGATACCATTCATTGGTGATAAAACGGCGATTTTTGATGAAGGCATGGCCGATAAGTATGATATGAAGATCGATATGGACGCATACAACAAGATAAGCTGCTATATTTTCACGGTAAAAGCAATTAAAAGCGGAGTAGTAATTGATGAAATGACAACCTGGTTTGATGATAAGTCTTTCGAGATCGTAGCCCGTAAATATAAGATTAGCTATGATGCGACAGTGTACGATTTCGATGTGCAGATGGAAGTGGAAATGACAAGGGTCAATAACCTCACAGTGCCTTCATTGCTGCGTTATAATGGTAACTGGAAAGCTATCACCAGGAAACGGGAGAGGGGAATTTTTACTGCAACGCTTTTTGATTTTAAGTTTTGATTTTCAAAAATTACACTGAGTACCACGGAGTTTACTCGGAGGGCCACGGAGTTAGATCTCAATTCGTTGACTATATTTCTTCCACTTATCAATTACAGCACTCATATCGGCTGGTAGCTCACTTGTAAACTGAACGTATTTTTTTGAGCGCGGATGGACAAAACCAATCTGTTGTGCATGCAATGCATGTCTTGGGCAAATTGCAAAGCAGTTGTCTACAAACTGTTTGTATTTTGTAAAAACAGTTCCTTTTACAATCTTGTCGCCACCATAAAAATCATCATTGAATACAGGATGACCCTTGTGCTGCATGTGCACGCGTATCTGGTGCGTACGCCCGGTTTCCAGGCGGCATTCAATCAGTGATACATAGTTAAAACGGTCAAGAACTTTATAATGTGTAATTGCATCTTTTCCATGTTCACCTTCGGGATAGGCAGTAAATAATTTTCTAAGTCGCTGATGCCTCCCTACATGCGCGATTATAGTTCCATCCTCCTCTTCAAAATCTCCCCATACCAGTGCAACATAACGCCTGTGTACAGTGTGGTCGAAAAATTGTTTGGCAAGATCGGTCATAGCTTCAGCGCTCTTAGCCATCACAAGAAGTCCCGTAGTATTCTTATCAATACGATGTACAAGACCAAACCTATTCAAATCTTTTTCTTCTATCCCGGGATGCTGAAGTCTGAGGTAATAAGCTACTCCATTAACTAATGTACCTGAACGGTTGCCACTTCCAGGATGTACAACCATCCCGGCCGGTTTATCGATTACAAGAACATCATCGTCTTCATAAACGATATTGATTGGTAATTCTTCGGGAATTATCTCATTGCTCTCTGGTGCGCGATTATGAAAAACAACTATCTTATCATGTGCACGTACTTTGTAGTTTGATTTAACCGGCTTGTCATTTATCAGTACCATATGATTTTCAATGGCCTGCTGAATCTTATTTCTTGTGGCACCTTCAATCCTGTTCATTAGAAATTTATCGACACGGAAAGGTTCCTGCCCTTTATCCGCAACTATCGACAGCCGTTCAAATACCTCATCGGTCTCCTGCAAATCCTCATCTTTTTCAATATCATCATTCATTTGATTCATTTATAAAACAGCTGATTGTAAAAGATAAAAGTAGCTGCAAAGCTGAGCAAAGCTGCAAAGGACGCAAAGAAAACGCATAAGTCAAGCGCTCTTTTTGATACCTTCGCAAATTAAAATTTTGTATTGGATAAACAAGAAGTCATCTTCAGAGATCTGGGTGTAATTGATTATAAATCAGCCTGGGATATTCAGGAAAATTTATTAAGGGAAAATATTGAAGTCAAATCTTTCCTGGGAAAACTGGATGGACTTGCTATTCCGGGGTCGGCGCCATTTACTCATCATTACCTTTTATTTTGCGAACATACTCCCGTTTACACGCTTGGCAAGAGTGGTAAGATGGCTAATATCCTGATTTCTGAGGAAGAGATGCATTCCCGTGGAATACAGTTTTTTAAAACCAATCGAGGTGGAGATATTACATTTCATGGTTTACAACAAATTGTTGGTTATCCAATTCTCGATCTGGAAAAATATTATACAGATATCGGAAAGTACCTCCGCAATATTGAAGAAGTAATCATCCTCATGCTGGCAGAATATGGGATCGAAGGCCGCAGAAGTGCAGGTGAAACGGGCGTGTGGATCGGTGATGGTAAAAACGATAGTGAAAGAAAAATATGTGCAATTGGTGTACGCTGCAGCAGGTGGATTACCATGCATGGCTTTGCACTAAACGTAAATACAGATCTGGATTATTTCAACAACATCATTCCTTGTGGAATAAAAGATAAATCTGTTACTTCAATGAAAAAAGAATTGGAAAGAAACGTGGATCCGGGTGAAGTAAAATCTTATCTCAAACAAAAATTTGAAATCGTTTTTAATTCAAAATTAATAACCTGATATTAGGTTAAAACTTTCTTTTCCCCTGTTCGTAAAGTGTGGGTACAGGTTTTCCATCCCTCGGAATATAAAATTTATATTTCTCTACCAGGAGCTCGCCATCATAAATCTCAAATGTGAATAACCCGGCATGCATAAAATTCACTTTTTCAATTGTAAGATAAGGTTCCGTTATTTTAGCAATTTCGAAAACAGGCGCACCATTTTCCTCATAAAATTTTACTGAATATTTTTTACCAACAGCATCCGGTAATGAAATGACCACATTATTGTCCTTGCCTGTAAAAACACGCTTTGATGGGGCAAACCATGTGTTCACCGAGACCTGGTTATCATTTCCATAAATCAACGTTCTTGATGTATCAATAACGGGCCGGGATGATTCACTAAATATGTAAGATCCCCCTTCAAAGGAAAGAAAAATACGATAGTACATTTTATTGAAAGGAGGCTTTGCATCTACAAACCCATTGGTCCTGTTAAAAACATTTAATACACTTCCGATGGTAGTGAAATTTCTTGTACTGTCAAATGATCGCTGAATTTTAATATTCGTAAGAGAGGTAAAAGGATTTGTCCAGCTTATAAGAATATTATTGTTGATATCTGTAACAGAAATATTGGGGAGTGTATCCTGTGCCTGCATAACTGCCGGGCTCATCAAAAGCATTAGTCTAAACAGGTTTCTCAACATGGTTTTCCGGTGGAGGTGGTTTACTTGATTTTTGTGCGCAAATATATAGTCTATCATGTTAGCATCAAAAATCTAAAACATTTGCAGGTAAAGATAAGTTTCCCTGCAATCCCCCTGTGTGAATACAAAGTATATTACTGTTAAAAGGAAAATAATTTTTTTTTACAAGATCCCACACACCAAAAAACATTTTACCTGTATAAACAAAATCTGTAGGTATGTTGTGTAATTTGTAAAATCTGTTCATAAATGCAGACAGCTCAGCTGTATACTTTGCATAACCCCCAAAATGATATTCGTTAAAGATGCTAAAACCAGCTGCATTGCCTTCCAGCAAGCTTTCGATATCTGGTGGTAGATGATGCATGCCTTTTAACGCAGGAAAACCAAGTATTTTTATTCCAGAACTTCTTAATCCCGCCATCGTAGTGCCGGTGCCTATAGATAAACACAGATGTGTAAATTTTTCAAGGGGTAAATATTCAAGGATTTGTGATGCTCCTCTCACACCTGTTGCGGAACTGCCTCCTTCTGGAACGAGCACAAAATCTCCATAATTTTTTCGTAGCTCTGAAATAAAAGCTGGTTCATTTATTAATTTATATTTTTCCCGGCTAATAAACTGCAAATCCATGCCCATGGATAAACAAAATTGAAGTGTATGTGAAAGTCTCGCGGGGCGTTCACCACGAACAATTCCAATGCTGCTCAGATTCATTTCCCTGCAAACCCATGCCGATGCTGTGAGATGGTTTGAATATGCACCACCAAAGGTAAGTAGGCTGGCACCGGTTTTCTGCGCTTCATCAATAAAGTAAGAAAGTTTAAAGATTTTGTTTCCGGAAGCTACAGGGTGAATCAGATCAAGTCTTAAAACAGATAGTTTCAGGCTTTTTAAATCAAGCAGTTCATCTTTAATACGAACCGTTTCGATCTTTTTATTAATTAGTGAAAAAATACTGGTCATGAATAAATAATTTTTCAGGCACAATTGTTTCTTACCTAATTTCGCGGAGTCATCGGGAACAGATCCTTCCGGCAGCTGAAGCCCTGGTAAGAATGATTTAATCTGACAAATAAAAATAGGTAAAATATGCAACCCACTCTTTTGATTCTTGCCGCTGGTATGGCTACCCGTTATGGTAGTATGAAACAAACGCAGGCTTTTGGCCCGGATGGTGAGACAATAATGGATTATTCAATTTACGATGCAATCCAGGCTGGCTTTGGAAAAGTAGTGTTTGTAATCAGGGAAGATTTCGCAGAGTACTTCAAAGCTATTTTTGAACCAAAATTAAAAGGTAGAATTGCAACAGCATACGTTTACCAGGAACTTACTGATAATATGCATGGCCAGGCCGTCCCTGATAATAGGAAGAAACCCTGGGGCACAGCGCACGCTGTTCTTTCTGCAACAGATGCAATTTCCGAGCCCTTTGCAGTTATTAATGCAGATGATTTCTATGGCTCCGATGCTTTTGAAAAGGCAGCCGCCTTCCTGCAAAATGAATGCAATGAAAAAAACTGGTCGATTATTGGATATGAGTTGAGAAAAACATTATCTGAAAACGGTACAGTGAGCCGTGGAGTATGTGAAGTGAATGAAACGGGGCAATTGATAAGTATTGTTGAGCGGATTAAAATCTACAGTGAGGCCGGCAAATTAATTTATGAAGATGAAAACGGTAAACATGAAATGTCATCAGGCACTAAAGTAAGTATGAATTTCTGGTGTATGCACCAAACTGCGTTTGCGCATATTGATAATCTCTTCCGGGATTTTGTTCGTGATAACAGTGATAACCCCAAAGCTGAATTTTTTATACCGCTGATCGCTCAAAAATTTATTGATGAAGGTGGGGTTATCGAATTGATCCCAACAGGTGAGCAATGGTTTGGTGTTACGTACAAAGAAGATGCGCCGGTCGTACAGGAAACCATTAGTCAACTGGTAAGCTCCGGCAAATATCCCGAAGCATTGTGGAAATGATAACGGGTTAAGTTTGTAAGAATTTCAGGTTTCTTCTTACGCCTGCAAATTTGCTTCTTTTGATGGGCGATTCCGTGAAAATATTCCGGAAAGATTCTTCCGTCATTTCTTCCCAATCATTCGTAGTAAAATTTAAGATTTCCGGTAGAGGCATAAACGCTATTTCGCTGGTTGGCTTTGAAAACCTGTTCCATGGACAAACGTCCTGGCAGATATCGCAACCAAACATCCAGTTTTCAAATTTCCCCTGGAACTCATGCGGGATGAGCATATCTTTCAACTCAATAGTATAATAAGAAATGCATTTACGTGCATCTACGACTTTGCCGGGAAGAATGGCCTCTGTAGGACAGCTATCAATACAGCGTGTACAAGTTCCGCAATAATCTTTTACAAAAGGGTCATCATAAACAAGCTCTAAATCAGTGATCAGGGTCGCAATAAAAAAGAATGATCCATGTTGCCTGGTGATTAGATTAGTATTCTTGGCAACCCATCCAAGACCACTCCTTTGTGCCCAGCTTCGTTCAAGTACCGGTGCCGAATCCACGAAACCCTTGCCATTAATATCGCCAATGTTTTGTTTGATATTTATGATGAGCTCATTGAGTTTACTCCGGATTACTTCATGATAATCTTTGCCGTAAGCATATTTTGCTACCTGTGGTTTATCGGTGTCTTGAATTTTTTCGGGGTAATAATTTAGTAAAAGGCTTATTACTGATTTCGCCCCTGGAACTAATTTACCGGGATCAATTCGCAGATCAAAATAATTGTCCATATATCCCATTCCGGCATTCATTCCCTTTTTGAGCCAATTCTCCAGTCTTCGGGCATCTTCATCGAGCCGGACCGACTTTGCAATTCCACAGCTTTCAAATCCAAGTTTCGCTGCCTGTGTTTTAATAAATGCCGTATTCTCTTCCAAACTCATACATACGAAAATAATCATAATCCAACTGATAACAGCTCACGCCATTTGGAATAGGTTCCGGCATGAAAGAATAGCACATCAGCTCATTAACTCCTGAATTTCAGTCAGGTAAAAATAATTTCTATGACATAATTGCCAGCATTGATACTTGGATAATGTTTTGCAGACTAGTTGGTATTAATCAGGATAACCAATCAATTTATGAATCTGAATAATCTTACTATCAAATCCCAGGAGACGATCCAAAAAGCTCAGCAAATTGCTTTTGAGAAAAAGAACCCGACGATTGAGACTGAACATCTGCTTAAAGCAATGCTTATCGATGAAGACAGTCCCATAGAATTTCTTTTAAAGAAGAACAATGTAAACATAACCTTTGTTGAGTCAAAACTTGAAGAGAGCCTAAAGAAATTACCTACCGCTAGTTCAGAAGACCCTGCTCAAAATATTAGCCGCGATATGAATAATACATTGATGCGTGCGGCTACAGTTCTAAAGACTTTTAATGATGAGTTTGCAAGTGTTGAACACCTTCTGCTCGCAATAATTCAGGGCAATGATAATACAGCGAAGATATTGAAGGATGCAGGCCTTTCTGAAAAGGGTCTTACGGCAGCGATAAAAGATTTACGCAAAGGATCTACTCTCAATTCTCAAACTTCGGAGACACAGCATAATATTTTGAATAAGTATGCGAAGAATTTAAATGAGCTTGCCCGCAGCGGTAAACTTGACCCGGTAATCGGCAGGGATGAAGAGATTCGCAGGACCTTGCATATTCTTTCAAGGCGCACTAAAAATAATCCCATACTTGTTGGTGAACCCGGGGTGGGTAAAACCGCAATTGCAGAGGGGCTTGCACACAGGATTATAAACGGCGATGTGCCGGAAAATCTTCATTCGAAAGTAATTTATGCATTGGATATGGGACAACTTATTGCAGGTGCAAAATATAAGGGTGAATTTGAAGAACGATTGAAGAGTGTGATCAAGGAGGTAACTGATAGTGATGGAGAGATCATTATGTTTATTGATGAGATACATACACTCGTTGGAGCTGGTGGTGGAGATGGGGCAATGGATGCGGCCAACATTTTGAAACCTGCATTGGCAAGGGGAGAATTGAGGGCTATAGGTGCTACGACCCTTTCTGAATACCAGAAATTTTTTGAAAAAGATAAAGCACTCGAACGAAGATTCCAGAGAGTGATGGTAGATGAACCAACTGTGGAAGACGCGATCTCAATCTTGCGTGGTCTGAAAGACAGGTATGAATCTCACCATCATGTTTTGATCAAAGATGAAGCGATCATTGCTGCAGTCGAACTTTCACATCGCTATATTACAGACAGATTTTTGCCCGATAAGGCGATTGACCTTATTGATGAAAGTGCTGCCAAACTCCGTCTTGAAATGAATTCAATGCCTGAAGAACTCGATAAGCTCGACCGCACAATACGCCAGCTTGAGATCGAAAGAGAAGCAATCAAAAGAGAAAAAGATGATGTAAAACTGCGGGAGCTTAACACCGAAATATCAAACCTTGCAGTTGAGAGAGATACTTTTAAAGCAAAGTGGCAACAGGAAAAGGAGATAGTTGAAAAGATCCAGGGCGCTAAAGCACAGATAGAAAGCCTGAAGCTGGCTGCTGAAAAATCTGAACGGGAAGGAGATTATGGAAATGTTGCCGAGATAAGGTATGGAAAATTACAGGAGCAGGAAAAAATCATTGCAGACCATACCAAACAACTCGCTGAGATCAGTGAAAAGAGATTATTGAAAGAAGAAGTAGATGCAGAAGATATTGCAGAAAGTGTGGCAAAAATTACTGGAATCCCTGTAACTAAAATGTTACAAAGCGAGAAAGAAAAACTGCTGAGTCTTGAAGAAGAATTACATAAGCGGGTAATTGGCCAGGACGAAGCGATAGGTGCCGTATCAGATGCCATACGCAGGAGCCGTGCTGGTTTGCAGGATCCTAAAAAGCCAATTGGTTCATTCATTTTTCTTGGTACAACCGGTGTGGGTAAAACGGAACTTGCAAAAGCTCTTGCTGAATACCTTTTTGATGACGACAGCATGATGACCAGGATCGATATGAGCGAATACCAGGAAAAACATACAGTAAGCAGGCTTGTTGGAGCACCCCCGGGTTATGTGGGTTATGATGAAGGAGGTCAGCTAACGGAGGCGGTTAGGCGTAAACCATACAGCGTAATTTTGCTCGACGAAATAGAGAAAGCTCATCCTGATGTGTTCAACATCATGTTACAGGTTCTTGATGATGGAAGACTAACAGATAATAAAGGCAGGACGGTTAATTTCAAGAATACAATCATCATAATGACCAGCAATATGGGCAGCCATATTATACAGGCCAATTTTGAAAACGTAACGGAAGAAAATAAAGAGGAGACAGTTGATCGTACAAGGGATGAGGTTATGGAAGTTTTAAAACAAACTATCAGGCCGGAGTTTCTCAACAGGATTGACGAAGTGATCATGTTTCAGCCATTGATGAAAAAAGAAATTCGCGAAATTGTACGCGTGCAGTTGAATGGATTAAAGCAACTCGTTGCCAAAAGCGACGTGACGATTGATTTTAGCGAGTATGCCCTCGATTACCTGAGTGAAAATGGCTTCGATCCTCAGTATGGAGCCCGGCCCTTGAAGCGCCTTATACAGAAAGAAATAGTAAACCTACTCGCGAAGAAATTGCTGGCTGGAGATATTGATAAATCCAAACCAATTCTTGTGGATGTATTTGATGGAACTGTAGTCTTCAGGAACGATGTGGGAGAAAAAGCTTCGGTAGTAAGCGTTTAATAATTTTTTTTCAAAAAAAAGCCACCGGTTTGGTGGCTCATACTGTTCAGGTGACGCTTTATAGGGAATATCTTATTTTGATGTTCTTTCATTTGGCAGGTTTGTTACACCACGCCGGGGTATTGGTTGTTTTTTCATCTGCTTTTTTGCGTATGCCGGGTTCCTGGAAGCAATTTGTTCCTTCTGCTCAACTGTGAGTATCTGGTAGATGCGGCTTCTTTGTTCACCGGCTAATTTTTGTATTGCGGCTTTCTTCTCTTCGGAACTAAGTGAAGCATTTGAATTAATTTCCTGCTTCCTGGTTTTCATGTCGTTCATGATAACTTTCAACTTGCGTTTCTGTGTTTTATTTAGATTAACCCCTTTAAGTATTTCTTTCTGTTTCCCACGCTTATTGTCATGTACACTCATTTCTTCAGAACTGAGTACCTGAGGTTGGTCCTGGGCTCCTGCGTTAAATGCAAGGAATAAAGCGATTAGAATTCCAGATATTTTTTTCATAGTTGTTTAGTTAGTAAATATCAGACGTTATTATTTGAGCGAGGTTTAATATCAGATGTTAAGGTATTTATAACAAAAACCCTGCAACATTGTGCAGGGCTTTAGAAAATTCATTAAATCCGGATATTTTAGCGAAGAAATAATAACTCTCTATATTTTGGAAGAGCCCATTCTTTATCATCTACAAGTAATTCCAGTTTATCAGCGTGATATCGTATTTCATCAAAGAAAGGTTTTATTTTATCACAATAATTAATCGCTTTCTCCCTGTTATCAGTTATTTCATTC
>JBKJPO010000122.1:0-5330 GCA_046595095.1 Chitinophagaceae bacterium | reverse complement strand
AGGTACAAATCTGCAACCATTTCGTCGGGATTACAACCAGGCAAAACGATCGCTGATGGAATCGCGGAGATGCAGAGGATTTCTACTAAACTTATTGACCCAACATTTTCTACTGCCCTTAGCGGTTCTTCCCGCGATTACCAGGAGAGTTCAAGCAACGTAAGCTTTGCTTTTATGCTTGCACTAATATTGATCTTCCTTGTACTGGCAGCACAATTCGAAAGTTTCATCGATCCATTCATAATCATGATCACGGTACCACTTGCACTGGCTGGTGCTCTGCTTACTTTATGGATCTTTGGGCAAACACTAAATATTTTTTCACAAATAGGCATGATCATGCTCATAGGCCTGGTTACAAAGAATGGAATTCTTATAGTAGAATTTGCAAACCAGAAACGTTTGCAGGGTGCACAAAAAACTGCCGCGGTTATCGAAGCCTCGATCAGTCGGTTAAGGCCGATCCTCATGACGAGCCTCGCCATGTCACTGGGGGCATTACCACTGGCTCTTTCCCTTGGTGATGCTTCCACAAGTCGCATACCCCTTGGCGTTGTGATCGTTGGTGGAATCTTGTTTTCACTTATCCTTACGTTATATGTGATACCTGCCATGTACTCCTACCTGTCTTCAAAAAAAAGCAAACAGAATGAAGAAGCTTAATATAATGCTGTTGTTTTTATTACTTGGAAAAATTTCATTTAGCCAGGATACAATGCTTACAGTTGAAGAAGCAATCAAGGAAGCGATTGAGAATAACTATAACATCCAGATCAGTAAAAATGAAATTGAAATTGGTAAGATAAATAATAACTGGGCAACCGCAGGTGCTTACCCGGTAATAAGTGCTACCGCAAACAAAACTGTCGGCATCAACAATCTCGAACAAAGATTAAACAACGGCACATCAGTTAAACGAAGTGGTACACGGGTAGGAAATACGAATGCGGGTATCAATGTAAACTGGCAGGTGTTTGACGGTTTCTTAATGTTTGCAACTAAAAAACGACTGGAGGAATTAGAAATACAGGGAGAATATGTTTTTCAAAAACAGGTTAATGAGACACTATTTGAAGTCGTTTCCACCTACTATGATATTGTAAGGATGAGGCAGCAGGTAAAAGCAACTGAACAACAGATAAGGCTTTCGGGAGAACGGCTCTATATCGCTGAAGCCCGTTTCAGGATCGGCACTGGTGCAAAGAATGATGTACTTCAATCAAGAATTGATAATAATGAACAGAAAGCAATTAAACTAAATTTAGAAAATAATATAGAGGCACAAATGGTGGAACTTAACCGCCTGATCAAGAGGCCACCCACTGATCAATATAAAGTTGAGGATACCATCACTCTTAAACCGGTTCCGGAAATGACTGCTATCCAGTCGAAGATTGATCAGCAAAATCCAGATGTCCTTTTAACAAAAAGTAACCTCGCTGTACTTCTACAAAGCCGAAGGGAAATTAAATCGGGCCGTTACCCAATCGTTACCCTTAATGGTAATTATAATTTTGTAAGAAGCAGCAACAGCGCCGGATTCAACCTTTTCAATCAAACAATTGGACCCTCGGGTTCTATAGGTTTGGCCATACCAATATTCAACGGTGGCCTTGTAAGAAAACAATTGAAAGTAGCCGATATTCAATACAAAAGTGTTGAGCTCTCTTTGTTGCAATTGAAAGCCGACCTTGATGCCCGGTTAACAACCGCGATCAATAATTACCGAAATGCACTAAAAGTAATTGAACTCGAACGGGCAAATTTTGAATCTATCCAGGAAAATATTTTTATTGCTACAGAACGTTTCAAGAAACTTAGCATTACTTCAATTGAATTGAGACAGGTGCAAATAAGTTATATCGATGCCAGTACAAGATTGTACAATGCATTGTACCAGGCAAAACTTGCCGAAGCAGAACTCTATCTGCTTTCAGGTGAGATAGGAAAATTTTAAAAAATTTATCGCATTACCGAAGCCCCCACTTAATCATTAACAATCAAGAATTAAACATTATCATAATTATCTTTACCGAATGCAAAACTCTCCCCTAATCGGAATAATCATGGGCAGCGATAGCGATCTTGCAATTATGCAAGATGCCGCTGATCTGCTCATTTCATTTGAAGTGGCTTACGAATTAACGATTGTCTCGGCTCATCGCAGTCCATTAAGAATGGTTGAATATGCAAGCAGTGCTAAAGAGCGGGGTCTTAAGGTTATCATTGCAGGAGCCGGAGGTGCGGCGCATCTGCCGGGAATGGTGGCCTCACTTACAACACTTCCTGTGATCGGTGTGCCGGTAAAATCAAGCAATTCCCTCGATGGATGGGATTCAATTCTCTCCATTTTACAAATGCCGAATGGTGTACCCGTAGCCACCGTTGCATTAAACGGTGCCAAAAATGCAGCGATACTGGCAATCCAGATCCTCGCAACAGCTGATGAAGATTTATCAGATAAGATTCTTGCTTTCAAAAAAGAAATGCAACATGAAGTAGAGCATAAGGCAGAGCAACTTGATCGGAAACTTTGACCTGTTGCAACAAACAGGTAGCACCTTCGGTGCATAAAGACACAATCAACTTTTCGGGGCTACAAACAGGTAGCACCTTCGGTGCATGAGCCATGCGTACATTGCTATTCGATGATGTTTTAAGAAAGGAGTTGCAGTTGTAGCAACAATAAGTTTTAGCCCAACAATTAATTACATATCCCTTCTCATCTACTCCTGCCTACTGCAGCTGGCAACTGCTACTAGCTACTTGCTAGTGTACACTGCATACTGCACATACATTGCAGTTTGCAGTAGCCCCCTTCCACCTATAAATACTTAATGGGGTTTCTTCGGGAACTCTGGATATAATTTTTAATATTCATCCAGAAAGCTATGAAGAGATAAAAGATAATTGGAGAACCCATGGTAAGAAAGGAAATATAAATAAAATATCTCCGAATAACTGAAGTTGCTATTCCTACTCTTTCACCGATGGCAGTACAAACTCCAAAAACCTGCCATTCAATAAAGTTTTTAAAGCGGTTCATAAGCTAATTTAAATCTTATTTTCAAAACTATAAAATATCATGCTTCATTCATTGCATTTTCGCAAATAATCTGCAAAAGCCTGACCGATTTTTTGTAATTTCGCACTCGTTAACCAAGCATACGTTCATAGTATACAATAATTATGCTGTGCTTTGATACTGCTGGCAAGCTTTCAGGAAGTTTGTATTAATTGTTTGTATTTCCTCCCCTTCTTAATACAAATAACCTGAACTGTTTTTTAATTCTAAGTAAACTAAAACAATTTAGCTATGGTATTTGATATTGAGATGATCCGCAAACTGTATAAAAATATTGCAGATCGTGTTGATGCAGCAAGGCAAATCCTGGGAAAACCACTGACGCTTACAGAAAAGATCCTTTATGCCCATCTTTGGACCGGCGATGCGACCATTGCATTTGAACGGGGAAAAAGTTATGTTGATTTTGCACCTGATCGTGTTGCCATGCAGGATGCTACCGCACAAATGGCGCTTCTTCAGTTCATGCAGGCCGGAAGGGATATGGTTGCAGTTCCATCCTCTGTGCATTGTGATCACTTGATAGTAGCCAAGGATAATGGTGTGGCTGACCTGGATAAGGCAATCCATGAAAGTAGCGAGGTTTTTGATTTCCTGGCATCGGTTTCTGATAAATATGGCATCGGTTTCTGGAAACCCGGTGCCGGAATAATACACCAGGTAGTATTGGAAAATTATGCATTCCCTGGTGGTATGATGATCGGCACAGATAGTCACACAGTAAACGCCGGCGGACTTGGAATGATAGCAATTGGTGTTGGTGGCGCAGATGCCTGTGATGTGATGGCAGGCTTACCATGGGAATGTAAATTTCCAAAACTAATCGGGGTAAAATTAACCGGCAAATTAAATGGTTGGACAGCGCCTAAAGACGTAATCTTAAAAGTTGCCGGCATACTCACTGTAAAGGGTGGTACCGGTGCTGTTGTTGAATACTTTGGTGATGGTGCCACAAATATGAGTTGTACGGGTAAAGGCACAATTTGCAATATGGGCGCCGAAGTAGGAGCTACTACCTCTACTTTCGGTTACGATGATACGATGGAACGATACCTCAATGCAACAGGCCGTAAGGATATTGCAGATGCAGCTAATGCGGTTAGAGAACACCTCACAGGTGACCCTGAAGTTTATGCAAATCCATCTGAATATTTTGACCAGGTGATCGAAATAAATCTTGATGAACTTGAACCACATTTGAATGGCCCTTTCACACCGGATCTTGCAACGCCATTATCAAAAATGAAAGAGACTGCCGCCGCGAATGGTTGGCCTACAAAAGTAGAAGTAGGGCTCATTGGAAGCTGCACAAATTCATCATACGAAGATATCAGCAGGGCCGTTAGTCTTGCCAGGCAGGTTACAGAAAAACATTTAAAATTAAAATCAGAATTCACCATTACACCTGGCTCAGAACAAGTGAGATTTACCATTGAGCGGGATGGATTTCTTAATGATTTTGAAAAAATCGGTGCTACAGTTTTTGCAAATGCATGCGGGCCATGTATCGGTATGTGGGATAGGATGGGTGCAGATAAACAGGAGAAAAACACCATCGTTCATTCATTCAACAGGAATTTTGCGAAGCGGGCAGATGGGAATCCAAACACTTATGCATTTGTTGGCAGCCCCGAACTTGTAACGGCCATTGCGATAGCCGGGGATCTTAATTTCAACCCAATAACAGATAAACTCCTCAATGAAAATGGAGAGTGGGTAATGCTCGATCCACCAACCGGAGATGAATTACCGAGAAGAGGCTTTGATGTGAAAGATGCAGGATTCCAGGCACCTGCAGCAGATGGCAGTCATATCCAGGTGAAAGTTTCACCTGAGTCACAGCGACTGCAAATACTTGATCCATTTCCCGCCTGGGAAGGAGCTGATTTAAAAGGACTCCTGTTATTGATCAAGGCAAAAGGAAAATGCACCACAGATCATATCTCCATGGCAGGACCATGGTTGAAATTCCGTGGACACCTCGATAACATCAGCAACAACCTGCTTATTGGTGCATTGAATTATTTTAATGAAAAAACTGACTTGGTTAAAAACCAGCTTACCGGTGAATATGGAAAACTTCCTGCTACACAAAGGGCGTATAAAGCTGCAGGCATTGGTACAATCGTAGTTGGTGACGAAAACTATGGTGAAGGTTCATCACGTGAACATGCTGCAATGGAACCACGTCACCTCGGGGTGCGGGCAGTATTGGTAAAATCATTCGCACGAATTCATGAAACCA
>JBKJPO010000112.1:0-2508 GCA_046595095.1 Chitinophagaceae bacterium | reverse complement strand
TGCTTGTTGCCATTTATCTCCACTGAAGCAAAATAGAGACCGGCAGCAAGTTTTTCTGAATCATGAATATTGACGAGGCTCATGCCTGCATATGCCTTTGTGGCCTGGTTCAATACCTGTTTGCCACTTGCATCAGAAATGGTTATTGATACAAGCTCAGGACGTTGTAGATTAATTTTGAGGTAGGCGACCGTTGTGAAAGGATTAGGATAAACAGAAACAGTGGCCGTCGATTCTTCCTTAATATTTACCCTTACCACTTTTGAATATACAAATTTAGCATCCCTGTCTATCAACTTTAGCCTGTAGTAAATATAATCCCCTGTTGCAAGCTGTACAGCATTGGCATCTTTAAAATTGTAAGAGTTAAAACTATTACTATTACCAGATGCATTTACGAATCCAGCAATTATGAAAGCATTTCCATCAAGTGATCGCTCAATTTCAAACTTGTTGCTGTTGACTTCCTGTGCTGTTGACCAATTAATGAATATGTCGTTCTTCAATTTACTTGCAAATACATTTAACAGTGTAACCGGAACAGGAGTTGCCGGGAATTCTATTGCTCCCATATCAGGCAAAACCCCTCTTGTTACATTATTGATATCTGTGGTGATTCCGACATTAATGCCTTTATTATCGAGGGCGGCATTAGTTGGTGTGAAATTGCCATTTAATGTATCTGTAAATAAAGGATCCAGGTTTAGAGAGCTTGCATCAAAACCGGTAGCACCAGTCCATTCTGCTAAAGTAGCATAACCCATTGCGGGGGTAGGCACTGCCAGGTATCCGATACCGTTAGTTCCTAAACTACTGGTGATAATAAGGTCATTGTTATCGGAAACAATAGTGCTCGCTGTTGTAGTTGCCCCAAAATATAACGTGTATTTAATTCCCGCTCCCCCTCTTGCTATTCTAACAATATTGTTCCTGAATTCCAGGCCTTTTGCTGTAGTGACCTGGTAAAAACCTCTCGTCGCGGAAGTGCCCGCGTACGAGCCATCTTCCAGGGAAATAGTATTGTGAAAATACCGGGCAGAGTCGGACGAAGCATTATAAATGCCATACTGAGTTCCACCACCGTAAAAGTTATAGATAAGGTTGTTACTAATGATATTTTCATTGCCCGGTGTGGCATCAGCGCCCGTAAGATAAATACCATAAGCGGCACTCACATCTGCAAGATCACCTTTGTAAGGGTCATGGATCCTGTTTTTGGATATCCTTGCATTCGTACTTACCCCGGTAAAATAAATTCCGGTAAAATCTGTTGGAGCTACTCTGGTTGGCCGGCTGATATTATTATTTTCAACAAGAGTATTGTTAGATCCAAGAACGTAAATCCCTTCTTCATCCTGGTCCCTGATTACATTATTGATGATCTGGTTATTCTGGATGAGGGCAGTGGCCAGGCCGACCAGGGAAATGCCATAATTACCCCCGGTAATTGTATTATTGGAGATAGTGGTATTGTCGGTATTTGCGCCAGTTGATGTTGCCGATGTTGCAACTCCGCCCACAGCAATTCCTGAATAATTGGTTGAAGTTGACGTTGTATTGATGTTGACCGTACATCCATTAATGATGTTGAAATCAGCGTTGCCCAATATTTGGATCCCAAATCCATACTCTAATGTTGAGCTTCCTGTAGCATTGATCACAAGATTGTTGATCGTTACATAATCTGTACCATTCAATTTTATACCCGCTCTTTGATTAGTATTTGTGGAGTTGAAATTAATGATTGCCCCATTTCCATTTATTGTTATTCTATTTGCGGCAGAAGTTCCAATTATTGAGTCGAGCATCACTTGTTCATTATACGGTCCACTACCAGCAGCCACATTAAATGTTATGGGTCCACTAACTCCACATAGTAGTGTATTCATTGCTGCAGCAAAGGTTTGAAAATTTGTAGCACTCGCAGGCTGGCCTGAATTAATTGTAAATGTTCCCCCCGCGATTGGAGGAATAACAACTAGTTCTAAAGGTGTTGAAAACCTCGTTTGCCCACTGCAGGTTACTGCAGCACGATAGAAAATATTTACACTAGGTCTAACTGTAGTATCAGGACCTGAAAGTACATTACCAACTGGTATATAGGTTCCATTCAATGTAGAAGAAGTCTCCCAGCGATATGTTTGTCCAATGCCGATGGAATTACCTGTAAGAGATAAATTTATTGGCGCTGTGGAACACACTGGTGTATTTGGGTTTGCAAATGTTGCGCCTGGTGTTGGTGGACTTGTGCAAACACTGAACTCATACGCACCTACATCGGGTGGGCTTGTTCTCGTGATACCCAGGATATCTAATGCAATACCAACTGGAGTGCCTTTGTTATCCAGTAATGCATTTGCTGGAGTAAAGTTTCCCGATGCAGGGCTAGTGTAAAGCGCATTTAATGCGACAGAATTTACATCAAAACCTGTCGCCTGCCAATCGCTTAATGTAATGTAATTAGTAGCAGGAGTAGGTAGAGCAAGATGCCCGGTATAATTTGTACCA
>JBKJPO010000143.1:0-7267 GCA_046595095.1 Chitinophagaceae bacterium | reverse complement strand
TCAGCTATCCGGGAGAAATTGAAAAGATTGTTGATACCATTGTTGTGGTTGCGGTAGAAAATAAATATGCAGGCTATATCACAATTGCTGATGAAATAAAAGAAGATGCAGTGCAGGCAATTAAAGACATGCATGCTTTGAACATTAAAACTGTAATGCTTTCTGGCGACAAACAATCTGTTGTTGACCAGGTAGCAAAAGTTATGGGTATTGATGAAGCATATGGTGATTTATTACCGGAAGGCAAAGTTGAAAAAGTGCAGCAACTGAAAAATGAAGGAAAGCATATCGCATTCGTTGGCGATGGAGTAAATGATGCACCTGTGGTTGCACTGGCAGATGTAGGAATTGCGATGGGCGGTTTGGGAAGTGACGCAACTATTGAGACGGCAGATGTAGTGATACAAAATGATCAGCCGTCTAAGATAGTCTCTGCAATTAAAATCGGGAAAATTACCAGGAACATTGTTTGGCAAAACATAACGTTAGCGATGATAGTAAAAGTGTTCGTATTGATTCTCGGTGCAGGTGGAATAGCCACACTATGGGAAGCTGTAATCGCCGATGTGGGAGTGGCATTGCTGGCTATTTTGAATGCAGTAAGAATACAAAGAATCAACCTTTGATTAAAAATCAGTTCCTATCAAAGAAAAGCTGGCCCAATAAACAGGATTTGGATATTTCTTTTTCGTTTCCAGGATTGCCAGCCTTAATGGTTCTGCAGGAAAATGGGCAGAGGGCACATGCATCTGGTAAATAAAGCGATTCATTAAATAGGCCGTAGCATCATCATCTACATTCCACAGACTCATGATTATAAACCGGCTTCCACCAATGAGAAAACATCTCGCTAATGATCCGGAAACACCACCTTCCATTGATTTGCCCAAACCTGTTTGACAGGCTGATAGAATCACCATCTCAGGTGCGCGGTAACCTGCTTTTAATCTCAGGTCCATGATCTCTCTCGAAGTAAGAAAAGGATCCTTACCCGTTAATACCAAAAAACTTTTTTGTGGATTTACTACATCAGAAACTCCATGTGTGGCGAAATAAGCTATCCTTGATTGCCCGAGATATTTTATTACACTATCCTTTACAGCTGAATCTCCGCTTAACAATGTATAATTCCGTGCAAATAGCAGGGCAGAATCAATTTCTTTTTTTGCTCCAGGGAGATCGGGAAAAAAATATTTTGTATTTGCTGGGTACGCAGGATTACAAACAAACAAAGAATTTCTTAATCCCCACTTCACTAAATTCATATTCTGTTTCATAAGAGATGGATCCAGCGAGTCGTAAGGTTTCTGGCCATTATAAACATAATAGTCTTTAAGTAATTTTGCCCGCACCGAAATAAAATCAATCAGGCTGGGAGTCGTAGTGAAACTACATTTGTCGATGAGGTAAGATCCGTCTTTATAAGGTTTTAAAATATGAAATGGAATGGATCCAATGTTCAAACATGGAATAATAATTAAGTGCTTATATTTTTCCGTGAACAATGCAGGGATCAGGATTGAAGTTAATTTTTTTGAAACTTTATTTATATCAGGTTTTTGAACATTGTTGTCTTCGGCTACCACCAGGCCGCGAACTTTGGGTGCCCGATCGGCCGACATTTTATAGAGGTTGAGCGATTGGTTAAGATCTGTACTTAATTTAAATAATGCTTCTTTTGAAATGGCGATAGATTTTTCTTCAATCACCTTGCCGGGTTCAAAAAGGATTCGTTTCAATGTGCCATTGCTATAAAAGAAAAGCAACACAGCAATATTTTCTTTTGCAGAATATAGCGATCCTAAAAGCCTGGCAAAATCTTGATTAGACTGGATGTTATTTTTTTTGTATTCGTTAAGAATACCCTTTATTTCAACATTACCCACTCCCCTCACCAGCATCACTTCCTTAAATTGTTCCTGGTATATAATGTAGGAACTATCTATAGTTTGCGACCTGGAGATAAGTGAAAATAAAAGACATATTAATGTGAGTGTTGATTTTCTCCTGATCATAGATGAATATTAAAAGTCTTAATAACAGCCATCGTCGACTTTAGATTCAGTAAAGAATGAAGAAATCAAAGAGATAGTTAGCTGTGGGATAATTCGTATGCTGTGATGAATTTTATCCTGGTTTCCATATTTAGCTAATCATTGCCACTTAAGTTTTAAGATTAATGGCACACCAAAGTAGAACCCATTAGAGTAAGCTACAATAAAAAGGGATAATGCCATCATTTTTTAGCATTAAATTCATATTTACAATAAATTAAAAATATATGGGATTCGATCAGTATCACGAACCACCGGAAGAGCTTTCGCCAGAAACCAGGACCTTTGCCAGGATGATAACATCAGTAATTGAAGAGGCAGAAGCAATAGGCTGGTATGAACAAAGAATTGCTCTTGAACAAGACAAAGAAGCAAAAGCTATTATGGAAAATGCCCAGCAGGAAGAGATGAAACATTTTGGGATGAACCTTGAATTTCTACTGAGAAAAAAACCTGATTTTCGCACCATTCTTAAATCAGTACTCTTCAAACCAGGCGATATTGTAGAAAATGCCAAAAAAGGCGAAGAAAAAGTTGAATAATTCGCTGAAACTTGAATAACTTTTACCGGGAGGCAATCCTTGGTTTTGCGAACATGGCGCGGTTGTAGGATTTATTTATATGGGTTTATCTGGGCGTATTTCTCATTTAGTCAATCCAAAAGCCTCCAAAAAACGTAAACACTTTAGATATTAAAATCTAAATGCGATCTAAAGCTATTAATCATATTTAATGAAGAATGTAAGTGCATATTACCTTTTGCTTCTATACAGCTTAGCCACTTGCAAACCCATCCTGCCATTTATTAATGATTTTTTTGCACATACTTTTTTGAAAACCAATCATATTAAATCTGTACATCATGATCATGGAGACGATCATGTTCATTACGAATATTTAGATATCGAAAATGAAAATGGTAAAGAGCAAAAGAATCTGCCAACCAGGTTATTTGAATCGGTTTCGGTACATATTATTATAGACCAGGATCAGAATTTATTCGATAAAGCCAATATGGACTCACCTCCCTCATCCTACTTTTACGGTCTACCCCATCCAATAATGGACCTGGCCATACCTCCTCCAAAAGCATAGTTTAAAATTTAAGTAAGTTCATCAGAGATTTTATTGTAGAAATGCTTTCATTACTTTTTGAAAAAGCAGTTCTGTCATTAACTTCTCAAAGCTTCTTAGTTGTTAACCAGCCTCAAAATTAAAATTGAAGGTTATTTCTCGTGCGCTGTAAATACTTACTTCCCTGTAGGATGAAGTAGTTAGCAGACAATTCACAATGATCAAATTATTTTTATGTTTCTATATGCAAAAAAATTGCGATGGCAATTGGTTGTATTGACCTTTTTGCTTTGCCATGCCGTAACCTATGCCCAGGAAAAGAGCAAAGGGCTTTACATTATCAACGCTTCATCTAAAATACCTGTGCAGGAAGCTTTCGTCCAAAGCGAAGATTTAATTTTCAACACCATTACCGATGAGAATGGATTTGTTAGCTTAAATTCTTTGCCCACTAAATCAGGCCAATTATTTATAAGCTCAATTGGGTATCAATCAAAAGCTGTATTCATTGAAGCAATTTCTTTCATCAACAACTCGGCAATTATTTACCTTGAATCAAAGGTTTCCAGTTTAGCCGAGGTCAAAATCGTAGGATCTTCCAATAAGGGCATATTCAAAACGATCAGTGATCTGGATATCCATTTGAGGCCAATAAATAATTCCCAGGAAATATTGCGCATGGTACCTGGTTTGTTTATTGGCCAGCATGCAGGCGGTGGAAAATCAGAACAGATATTTCTTCGGGGATTTGATATTGATCATGGTACCGACATCAACCTGACGGTTGATGGTATGCCGGTTAATATGGTAAGTCATGCTCATGGCCAGGGCTATGCTGATTTACATTTTGTTATTCCCGAACTGATTGAAAAAGTAAATTTTAATAAAGGGCCATATTTTGCAGATAAAGGGAATTTCACCACAGCAGGTTTTGTTGAATTCAAAACAAGAGACTACCTGGAAAATAATTTCCTAAAAGTTGAAGGAGGACAGTTCAGTACTTTTCGTGGAATTGCCGGCATCAACCTGATAAAGCCCCAGGGGCTTAGAAGAAAAAACAGTCTATACTTTGCCGGTGAGGGATCTTTTACAAAAGGCTTTTTTGAAAGCCCGCAGGATTTTACACGTTATAATGGCACTATAAAATATCATGCGGGTATCAGTGATAACAGTTCTTTATCTGCAATAGCTACAGCCTTTACCAGTAAATGGGATGCTTCAGGTCAAATACCTGAGAGGGCTATAGAAAATGGAATGATAGGGTTTTATGGTGCAATTGATGACACAGAAGGTGGTAAGACTTCGAGATATAATACAAGTGTAGAATTGTTAACTAATCTTAATAATGGAGGCGTATTGCGTAACCAGGTTTTTTATTCGAAGTACAAATTTGAATTGTATTCAAATTTTACATTTTTCAAAGAAGATTCTATCAATGGTGACCAGATACGGCAAAAAGAAAACAGGAATATAATTGGTTACAATGGCTCATTTCAAAAACATTTTTTCTTAGGCAAAATAAAAACAGAGACAAAAGCAGGGATCCAGATCAGGTATGATGATGTTGATGATATTGAGTTAACCCGAACAAGGGAAAGAGAAATAAATACAAATGAAATAATGCTGGGCTCAGTCAATGAATTGAATGCAGGCATTTACTGGTCACAGCGATTTTCACTGTCAAAGCATCTTGATATTACCGCAGCATTAAGGGCTGATCATTTTACTAATAGCTATCATGATAAATTAACTTCAGCGGAATTGAGCTCAAATTCGACCATTATTAGTCCAAAACTTAATTTTAATTACAGGGTTAATGATAATGTGCAATTCTATTTATCAAATGGAAAAGGTTTCCATAGTAATGATACAAGGGTTGCAGTACAACAGGGCGGCAGAAAAGTTTTGCCACCGGCTTATGGAACCGACTTAGGCGGGATATTCAAATTGGGAAAGAAAATAGTAATTCAATCTGCATTGTGGTATTTATGGCTTGACCAGGAATTTATTTATGTGGGCGATGAAGGTGTAGTGGAGCCAGGTGGACAAACAAGACGAATGGGTATTGATTTTTCAGCACGATATGAAGTAGCTAAAAATCTTTTTGCTGATATTGATGTTAGCCTGGCAAATCCGCGAGCTTTACATGTTCCAAAGGAAGAAAGCTATTTACCCTTAGCCCCACGCTTTTCATCTGTGGGTGGCCTAACTTATAGAAAAGAAACAGGATTAAATGGAAGTTTTCGATACCGGCTTATGGATGATAGGCCAGCTAATGAAGATAAATCTGTAATAGCTAAAGGATATTTTGTTGCTGACGCTGCTATTAATTATACGGAAAAAAAATGGGAAGCCGGTTTGGCAATACAAAATGTTTTTGATGTTAAATGGAAAGAAACGCAATTTGATACAGAAAGCCGTTTGCAAAATGAACCGGCACCCGTTTCTGAAATTCATTTTACACCTGGAACACCTTTCTTTGCGAGATTGAGTTTCACTTTGTTCTTTTGATAACTGATTTTAAAACCTCACAAGAATATTACTTGCAGCTTCATTGCTTAATGTTATGAAACTTTTTTTATGAAATATGGTGAGAGACTTATCGAAATCTTCAACTTCAGATACCTGGACTGTGTCACCAATTGTCAAACCTACTTTGTCCATGTATTTCAAAAATTCATTGGAAGAATTAGCCAGGCTTACAATGGTAGCCTTCTGTTTAATGGGAATTCCTGTCAAAGGTTGCGTTTTAATCCTTTTCACTTTACCATGCTCATCCGGGATTGGATCCCCATGCGGATCAACAGAAGGAAACCCTAAAAAAGCTTCCAGGCGTTTCACGAGATCCTCTGATTCAATGTGTTCAAGTTGTTCGGCCATCTCGTGCACTTCATTCCATTTATAATTAAGTTTATTTACCAGGAATACTTCCCAGATACGATGCCTGCGAATTATTTGTAAGGCCTTCTTTTTCCCTTTATCTGTGAGTTGAATTGTTTTGTCGGGCAAGGTTTCAACAAGGGTTTTATTCCCTAGCTTCCTTATCATTTCAAGTACAGTAGCAGGGTTTAGGTCAAGAGCTTTGGATAATGCAATATTGTTCACCTTCTTAATATGCTTGTCTTCAAGCTTATAAAGCGTTTTCAAATAGTTCTCTTCAGAATGATGGGTGAAATGCTGCATGTTGCAAAAATACAAGGAATGTCCAAAAAAGTAAAATTTGGCAAGCCAAATAAAATAATTTTGTTTCACCTGATTTATTTAACTTTATTCAAAATGTTTCCATCAATGAAAAAAAAGCTCCTGGTCTTATTTGCAATAGCAGCTTCCATGTTCATTTATCTGTCTTGCAGTAAAGTATTACCCGGCGTTCCGGGTGATGATCAAATATTGGACGGACCGGTTGAGGGATTAACTTCAGAACAGAAATTGATCTTTATAAAAGGAGACGTGGCCTTTAACGATGAGGTTTTCACCAGGGAAACCGGACTGGGCCCGCTCTTTGTTGCTAATTCCTGCGGCACCTGCCATGCCGGTGATGGTAAAGGACATCCTTTCTCTACGCTAACAAGATTTGGACAAAGCGATACTTTCGGTAACCGATTCCTTGCACTTGGCGGTCCTCAACTACAACATAGAAGCATCCCCGGATTTCAACCCGAAGCGATTCCAGCCGGGGCAACTTTTTCAAATTTCACTCCACCTGCAAATACGGGATTGGGTTTTCTTGAAGCAGTTTCGGATGCAACTTTATTGAGCCTCGCAGATGAAAATGATCTGAACGGCGATGGCATTTCGGGTCGGCCAAACTGGATTAACGTGCCGGCCTATTCTGGTTTTAGGCCTGGTACTATTGCCCGCAATGGGAAATACATAGGAAGGTTTGGAAAAAAAGCGGCAGTTTATGATCTTCTTCAACAAACAGTGAATGCTTATAACCAGGATATGGGCGTTAATTCTACATACGAACATTTCAATACCTATAATGGCCAGGATGCTGATCCGGAAGTGACGAATCTAACTGTGCAGGATGTTGTGTTTTATTTGCAAACGCTTAAGGCGCCTATACAAAGAGCACAGAATGATGGAGACGTTCAGGCAGGAAAACAACTCTTCCTAAATATTGATTGTGGGAAATG
>JBKJPO010000042.1:0-7034 GCA_046595095.1 Chitinophagaceae bacterium | reverse complement strand
CGGAAAAAGCAATAGCAGATGCAGAACGTGCGGTGAATGTCTTGTTGGCGGAGTAAAACGTTTAGGACGTCTTAAACGTCTTAAACGTCTTAAACCTCTTAAACGCCTTAAACGAATTAAACGAATTAAACGATATTCAAAAAGACAATGGCTACCTTATCTACTGGTATCGCCCTATATAATTTTTGTATCTGTATTTGTTTTGTTTCCCGTGATATTCAGTTTCATCCTTACATTTCATAAATGGAATATTATATCCCCCATGAAATTTATTGGGGTAGATAATTACATCCGTTTGTTTAATGATCGTTTATTCTGGACATCTATTTTAAATACGCTAAAATTTTTATTGCTTCATATTCCTTTGCAATTGGTGGTGGCGTTATTTCTTGCAGTATTGCTCAATCAAAAATTAAGGGCGGTAGCTTTTTTCCGTGCTTCATTTTTTATGCCGGTAATAGTTTCCGGTGTAGTGGTTACTATCCTTTGGCAGCAGTTATTGGGTTATGATTTTGGCATAATAAACCGCCTGGTTACTTCGCTGGGTTTTTCCAAAGTAGGTTGGCTGGTTGATCCCAATATTGCAATTTATTCAATTGCCGTAATGGCAACATGGAAGAATTTAGGATTATATGTGATACTATTTTTGGTAGGACTGCAAACTGTGCCCACACAATATTATGAAGCAGCAAAAATGGAGGGCGCAAACAAATGGCAACAGTTTTATCATATCACACTGCCGATGATAAACCCGACAGTTTTTATGGTGGTAATATTATCAACCATTGGTGGCTTTTCACTTTTTATAGAACCCTATATTATGACCGGTGGCGGACCATTGAATACCACTTTAAGTGCTGTGCTTTATATTTATAAACAGGCATTTCAATATTACAACATGGGTTATTCTGCTACGCTTGGTTTTTTCTATGCTTTAATGATAATGACAGTAGTTGTGATTCAAAAAAGAGTTATTGAAAAAGAAGTGTAATAACAAGCATGTTCCTTCTTACTATTTCTTAAAAATTATTTGATCAATGCATAAAAAAAACCGTCTCATTTTAAGAGACGGTTTATATTTTTTAATAAAAACATCATCGCCTGATCACCAGGTTATCCACCTGGCGGAATGTTCCGGATGTTATTTCCACAACATAAACTCCTGCAGCAAGTTCAGAAACATTGATTTCAGTTTTATCTGAACCAGTCATCTTTAATTGCTTTACGATTTGTCCTTGTTGATTGCTGATGCGAATAGTTGCATTATTCATTACTTCATTAAACTGCAAAGTAATCATACTCTGTGCAGGATTTGGAGTGATAACAAAATCACTGATCCTGTCAAAATTCAAAGCACGAATCTTTGAATAATTAAATTTATCATCAGTATCGATCATTTTCAACCTATAATAATTTTTTCCTTTCAATGTTGCATTGTCCATGAAAGAATAAGCCTGTTGAAAGTTGCCACCCATGGTATTTACTCTGCCAATGCTGACAAAAGAGACTCCATCAACGCTTCTTTCAATTTCAAAATTTCTAAGATTTAATTCTGCAGATGTAACCCAGGATAGTTTCGCCTTCGTACCTTGTTTTATGGCATCAAACGAAATAAGATTCAACGGGAGAACTCCGCTCAACAATGTTTGACCGTTATTTACTGCACATGGTGTTGCTGTTCTTGATAAATTATCATCCCAGGCGAATTGCGAATAGGTGTTACCGGTACCCGTTAATGATACAGCATGGCTTGTTGTCGAAAGTGCTGTTTCATCCGCTGGTTCGAGGGTAGCTGTAACAATAAGTGTAGTGGTTAAACCAGCCGCAGCTCCCCCGGAGGGAGACGGTGCTATCTTAAATGATTTTTCATAAGAGAGTAACTGAACTATGGTTGTATTATTATAAACAATTGCCATTGCAGCAGGAAGATCCTGCAAAATGGCCATGGATTGAGACAACATTGTAAAACCCGCTGCTCCGGACGGGCAGGATTGAAATCCATTAAGGGGATAAACTGTTTCAGCAAGCGTATATAAGGGGCTTGCTGTATTGTAAGGTAAGCCCCGGCCCGGAGTGAGTATCGAATTATCCAGCGATCCTACAGTGTAAAGTACGAGTGAGTATTTGGCAAACTCCACTGCATCAACTGTGATGGATGATTTTATTACCAATTCAACAAATTCATTTTGATCAGACTGGCCGTAAGTAGTTAACCCGTCATAGTGAAATTCATTGATCCAAATATCGCTTGTGGTTTGTGCTTTTACCAGTATGGTACTTGTAAAAGCTAACAACACTAAAATTAGTTTCATAATAAAAATTTTGATTTTTATAAATAGCTTTTACTGTACCGCCAGTTCCTTAAAACACTGGCCCTTTGCTTTATCAATATAAACGCCAGGCCCATCAGGCGTGGCTACACCAACCCGGTTATAGATATATGCTTCCCATTGTTTTAAACGATCTCCAACCCGTACAGGTCGGCCTAGCCTGGCCCCGGCTGTACTGGTGGTGGCCGGAATTACGGATACGTTCAGTAGATTTTTTGGTACCGTCCAGGTAATAGTATTGTTTGTTGTGTTCCAGTTCCCGGTGATCACATCGTAATGTGAAGCAGTAGTTGTAGGCCTGGTTGTTCCATCCCTGCTACGAACTGTCAAACGGAATTCATTTGTTGTTGCAGTTTTGAAACTGGAAACAATATAAACGACCTGGGGTTCCGGTGGAGAACCCGCAATTTTATCAAGGGCAAAATGCACATCAAAATAATTTTGCTCAACACCAACAGCTCCCGGCGGTACTGCAATTAAATTTCCTGCCACTTCCATTATAATATCAAATGTGGTGGCTGTTTCATTTGTATATCTTACTTCCTTGATATCAAATTTTGGATCTGCGGAAGGAGGAGTTGGGGCGCTGTTAGGATCGTTGGGAGCCACCGGGTCAGTTAAGGGTGGTGCACCCACTGCGCAAAGAGGTTGAACTGCAACAAGCGACGGCATAGTAAGTCTAATAGTGCTATCTACGCCCACTGTCAACAGGCAGGTTTTCCAGGGATCATCTGCAAATCCAAAGTCACCGTTGGTTTTTAGTCCATACCTGGTGTTATAATCACCAGCGCTGCTGCACAGTCCGTAAGCCGCAGCGTGAACTGCCGCATGTGCGTTTACATATCCAGCACCGGCTTCCCATTTCTTTACCGTCATGGGTACAGAAGTCCTTTGCAGGATTGCTTTTACGGCCCTCCATTCAAGACCAGGATTTACTTCGAGCATGAGTGCTACTACACCCGCTATATGTGGTGCCGCCATAGATGTTCCCGAGAGTGTTGCATAGAAGGGAGTTTCAGCCGGGGTCAACTCATTGATATCCTGGGTTACACCTGTATAACCAATGGGGCCTGCTGTGGCCCTCACTGAAACAATATCGGTTCCCGGAGCGGTTAGTGCAGGACGGTTTTCCCATAAATAATTTTTTCCGCCGGATGATATGGAGGCTTGCACTGACTCATTGTTGTTCGGATCTCCACTTAAGGGTCGGCCACGTGATGAAGAGCTGGCCAGACCACCTGTTTTAAATCCATTGCCAGTAGCAATAATCCAGGGAGAGGTTTTAAAATTACCGGTTATGGTACCCATCCTTGGGCCAGAATTGCCGGCTGAGAAAACAACAATAATTCCTCTATCGACCAATGCTTTTGAAGCTATAGCTGTGGGATTTGAAGGATCAAAAGAAGTAAAAGTTGTATCATCGGTATTTCCATAAGAATTAGTAATGACCCTGATATTATAATCCTTTGCATGACGTGCAGCATACTCAAAACCTCCTTCAGCGTCGAGTATCAATAGACCTGCGCCAGATCCATATCCGATCAGGTAACAGCCCGGTGCCACCCCAGTGAATTTGCCACCTGATTTTCTTCCATCACCTCCCACTATACCCATTACATGACTGCCATGACCACCACCCTGGTCGGTATCATAGACACCGGCATTATCGTTTCCCTGGTCTTCAAGCCATGAAACACCCTGTCCACGGGTGTTTTGAACGATTCGTCTTGGTGGGCTTGTAGAATTTTCACTTGCCTGCAAATCGGTGGAGTCTCCATCAAAACCGGAATCATTTACCAATACACCCACTCCTCTGCCGGTAATGGGCAAGCCTCCGTTCAATGCAATTAGCGCTGCATCGTTTCTCACATCCGTTACGCGAGAAGTGATAAGGGCCTGGTGAAGTTCGCCGCTTAATTTGCTGTTGGGCCATATTCCATAAGCCCCGGGTAAACGGGTGAGCCATTCTATCTCTGCACCAGATACTTTGACCCCTTGAATGGGTATTTCTATAAACTCCGGCCCAACGAATTGAATATTTTTTTCCAGAAGTTTTTTTCGTGCTGTGGCAGCTTCTGCTTTCGATTTATAAGTAAGAATAATAGTGGCTGATTCACCGGGATTTTTCATGAATTTTTCGATCCCGGGCCCCAGCGTCACACCGTTGAACTGCGTAGTTTGCGCCTTGCCTGCAAAAACGCAAAATACCAATAGGTATAAAAGACGATACATAGAATTAGGTTTTAGGTGTAAAAATCTTTGAGCTTTAAAAGTGAAAATCGACTTTTCAAGATAGTCTTTTGATAATATATAGCAAGAAAATTTGTTTAAATTTTCTCCACCATTTTTTATATTTCCTGCATTATTGTTGAATCGATAAGTAGAAATATTTTAAATTTTCAGGGACATTGATTCAGTTTGATTATGCACAATCCTTTTTATTTAAATATTGTAATAAAATTTAATGATGATTTTATACAGATCGATCTTTTGCTTTTATCTCAGCTAATAATTATTATCTTGCTCATACTTAATTTTTTATATTCCCGGTCAGCCTGTTCCCACCAATTATTAAGCGGAATCGAAAAAGTATAACACATGAAGAAAAAATTCTCACTGGGTAAACTTTTCATGAATGCTACTTTAACTGTTGCTGCATTGTCCTTTATTTATCCTTTCATTTGGATGATTGGTGCATCCCTCGCCCCAATGCATGAGATAGGCGGCATGACTTTGTTTCCAAAGCATCCTACATTAAGCAATTTCAAATCAATGTTTGAAAAAATACCTATCGGGCGTTCTTTATTGAACAGCTTGTTTGTGGCAGTAATCACAACATCGCTTGTAATGATTACGGGTTCAATGGTTGGTTATGCACTGGCAAAAATGAGATTCAGGGGAAGGCAATTGATATTTTTTGTGATTGTATTTACCATGTCACTTCCATTCCAGGTAACACTGATACCAAATTATATTACGATGGTTAACCTGGGCTGGGTTGACACTTTTCTTGCATTGATCATCCCGTTTTCTGTGGGCGCTTTTGCCATTCTAATGTTTAGACAGGCATTCCAGGGATTACCACAGGCATTGATAGACGCAGCGCGATTGGATGGGTGTAATGAGCTGGAAATAGTTTTTAAAATCCTCTGGCCAAACATTAAACCAACATTGGTAACAATTGCCATTCTCACTTTTATCGGCTGCTGGAACGAAGTGCTTTGGCCATTAATCGTAATTCGGGATGAAGAATTAATGACCATGCCACAGCTTGTTACACTGTTCTCTGTGGGTGGAAGAGCCGATAGCATGTTGGGTGTGAAGATAGCCGCTGCAGTTTTGCTGGCCTTACCTGTGATGATCGCATTTTTATTTTTACAAAAACATTTTATCCAGAGTATGGCATCGACCGGTATGAAAGATTAACCCTGGTCTATGGCTTCTGGATCATGATCTGTGGTCTAAGGTCTGGGTTATATTTTTTAGATCAATTAGCCTTATGCGTTATATTGATTGATTTCTCAATTGAGTTTTACTAAGTGAAAATAATTATGAAGAGTTTTAAAAAGAGCCTGGTTAAATTAATTTCCTCTGTGGAAGCAGTTATTGCACAGTTTCATCAGTTGCCAAATAATGAACGGGTAATTAATATTGTAAAAAGAGTTGGAGAGATGAATGAAGATGAAGTGCAACCTACTTTGAAAAATGTAATGCTGGAATTTGGTGAGCGGCATAGGAATTTCGAAGAGTTATTGATGGAGAACTTTCAACGGGTTGAAGAAATTCAAGGAGATCTTTCTAATTATACCAGGGATAAAAAGTTATTGCTGGGTGCTTATCTTACAAAAGAATATTCTTTCCAGGCTGCAGCCCTGTTTAATCCCTCCATTGTTCCTCACCCCGACCAGTCGGGATTACAGAGCGGTGAGCAACGGTTTATCATGAGTTTGCGTGCAACAGGCGAAGGCCATATATCTTCTATAATTTTTAAGACCGGCATCGTGGATGCCAGTGGAGAAGTTCGACTAGATGAATCTTCCGGGTATTTTTCTGTCTTGAAAAAAAGTATAAATCAACCGCAGCAGGGTGCCAACGATGCCATCGATTTTGCAGATACCAATTATGATTTAATTTCCCGATCAAACGTCCCTCTTTCTGAGAAAGTAATTTTTCCCTCCGCGAAATGTGAAAGTATGGGCATGGAAGATTTGAGGCTGGTAAAATTTAATGATGGAGCAAATTCTACATTTTACGGAACCTACACGGCTTATAATGGAAAAAGTATCCGTACCATGCTTTTAGAGACAAATGATTTTGATTCCTTCAATGTAAGATCGCTTAATGGTGAAGCAATCAATGATAAAGGCATGGCTTTATTTCCAGAAAAAGTGAAAGGACAATTTGTGATCTGTTCGAGACAAGGATCAGAAAAATTAAGCATAATGTTTTCTGATGACTTATACAATTGGAAAACTTACCAGTTGCTGAGAGAACCGGAGTTTGAATGGGAGTTTGTTCAAATTGGCAACAATCATCGGTTGCAGAAGTCTGCCAATAATTTTTGCCGGATCATGCAGATCGAGGAGTATTGCACTGATGACATATTTTCGCATTGCACCTACTCCATGTGTAAGCAACAACCATCCTTTATCTGTTTTTATTGGCGATCCGCAATTGCCAATTTGAACAAACTCCCATTCAAAC
>JBKJPO010000368.1:0-3919 GCA_046595095.1 Chitinophagaceae bacterium | reverse complement strand
GATTGAATCGTTTACTATTTTAAAAGATGCTTCAACCACCGCGGTATATGGTATTAAGGGCGCAAATGGCGTATTGGTGATTACAACAAAAAGAGGCAAAATTGGTAGGCCTAAGGTTAATTTTAATACTGAATCCGGGTTTCAATCTGCTGTGCATAAACCAAATTTCCTCAATGCTTACCAGGTCGCCTTACTAAGAAATGAGGCTTTAAAAAATGACAATCTCCCAGCCGAATTTACAGATGTTGACCTGGAACACTGGCGTTTGAGAGACGACCCTTATGGACATCCGGATATAAATTGGTATGATAGAATATTTAAAGATTACGCATACCAAATCCGTAATAACATTGATATTTCCGGGGGTAGCGAAAAAGTAAAATACTTCGTATCTGCCGGACAGGTATTTCAAAATGGTATGCTCAAAAATTTTAGTAAGGGCAGTTATGAAGCGCCAGACAACAATTATGAATATCAGCGTTATACCTTCCGTTCGAATTTAGATATGCAGGCAACAAAAAATCTGGCTTTTCGCTTAGACGTAACCGGTAGAATCGGAACTATAACAGAGCCGCACATTGCCACATCGCCTTTAAGCACAGTGTACAGTTTTCAGCGTCTTCCGCCTTATGCCGCACCAATACTCAATCCTGATGGCAGCTATCCATGGGCTAGACGATCAAGAAATATTTATTATGAACCCAGCCTGATTGGCCGGCTTGCACTGCAAGGATATGATAAAACGTACAGGAATGAATTCAACATACTCTTTAGTGCTAATCAAAAATTAGATTTCATAACAGAGGGATTATCTGTGCTGGCTCGTGTAGCATATGCCGGCGATATTTCCTATGATAGGAGTCTTTCCCGGGATAATATCCCTGCTTTTTATTATGATCCTACGCTAAATACTTATACTATTCATAGTAACGGACTGTATCGCCTGGAGCCATTAAACCTGAGCAGTAATTCTGCAAATACAAAATCCAATAAAACAGTAAATACTTTAGCAAAACTTAATTATGCCCGCCGATTTAATAGTCATAATATTTATGGTTTTCTACTCTACAATCTAAACAGTGCTACCATTGCATCAGCTCCATCTTCTACATCATCAGTGCAGGAATATGCACCGGTTTCTTCAGAAGGTATCACTTTTAAAGTGGGTTATGATTTTAAACAGCGTTACCTGGTAGATTTTAGCGGTGCATATAACGGAACCAGTCAATTTGTAGGTAAAAAAACTAAAGGATTTTTCCCGGCGGTTTCTGTCGGTTGGAATATAGCAGAAGAACCTTTCATAAGTAAAAACTTTAAATTCCTTGATCTTTTAAAACTCAGGGGCTCCTTCGGGTTAACAGGATCGGATGTTACAAGAGGGAATAATTATAAAACAGACCAGATTTATATAATTGGGCCAGGCTATAATTTTGGCGAAAGTTCTAACGGTTTTACAAGTATACAAGAAGGAACTTTAGGCAACTATGACATTACCTGGGAAAAATCACGCAAAACGGATATTGGTTTAGATGCACAAATGTTTAATGGAAAATTGAATTTAACTGTCGATTATTTTTCTGATTATCGTTATGATCAATTATATCAAAAAGAAGATGTGTTGGCAATTCTTGGAGTTAGTTTGCCATTTACTAATTCTGCTATTACAGAGAACAAAGGATGGGATGGCCAGATCAGCTACCGTAATGCGATTGGAAAGTTTAATTATTCAACCAGCTTTACTTTTTCAAGAGCTAAAAATAAAGTTATTTACCAGGGTGAGGCCCCACCCAGGTATGCTTACCTGGCTAAAACAGGACAGCCTATAGGCCAGGGATTTGGTTATACAGTATTGGGTTTCTTTAAAACGGTAGAAGAGGTAAACGGTTATGCGCACCTGGCAAATGCTAAACCAGGCGATTTGAAATATGAGGATTTAAATGGCGATGGGACTATTGATCAGCAGGATTATAGGGCTATAGGTAAACCTAACCTGCCACAGACTGTTTTGGGAACTACTTTCGGCTTAAGTTATGGTGGTCTCAGTTTAAATGTTTTGTTCCAGGGAAGTTTTGATTACAGCTATCGTATTGGTACTGCCGGGGTTATTCCTTTCCAGGGTAACTTGCAGGAATCTGCACTTGGCAGATGGACCCCTGAAACGGCTGCCACTGCCACTTACCCACGATTAAGCAGCAACCTTGCTGGTCCTAGCAGTCCTTCAAACTTATCATCATTTTGGTTGGTTAATGCAAAATATGTAAGGCTTAAGTCTGTTGATTTAGGCTTTGTTCTCCCTAAAAAATGGTTGACTCGTTTAAAAATTAATAGTGCAAGAATTTATGTGAGTGGGTACGACTTATATACCTGGTCCAATTTCGATTTATATTCCCAGGATCCGGAAATTGCCAGCCTGGGTAGTGCAGGTACATATCCTGTACAAAAAGTACACAACATAGGATTACAAGTTGGATTTTAATATTAAAACGTCTTGATGATGAATAGTAAAAAAATTTTGGTGGCCATTTTTGTTATTACAATAATGACAGCCTGTAAAAAGCAAGGTGTGCTTGACCAGGTGAAAACCACCGATCTGAACGAAGCATCAACTTTTGCTGATAGTGCCAGAACGATGCAGTTCCTGACAAGGATTTATACTGATATTGGTTTTAGTGCCGACCCAAGGAGATTTGGAAGTGGTGTAGGTATATTTAGTATTGGCGATGAAGTAGAAAGTACATTGCAGAGTGCTTCCGCATATAATATAATTTTTCAAACGGGAGCTGTAAGCGCTATCAACATACCCGAGGATGCATGGGTTACAACCTATGCAAATATCCGGAGAGTGAATGTGCTTTTACAACATTTACCAACTACTCCACTCTCAGCTTCATTGCAAAGCAGGGTGGCAGGCGAAGCCCGTTTTTTGAGGGCATGGTATTATTTTATTTTGATCAAGCATTATGGTGGAGTACCATTAATTGGCGATGTCGTTTTTATTGCAACTGATCCAATTTCGGGTCAACGGGCCACTTATGAAGAATGTGTAAATTATATACAGGCGGAATGTAATGCTGCGGCCGCACTGCTTCCACTTGTTCACAATGGTCTAGATTTTGGTCGTATTACCAAGGGCGCGTGCCTGGCACTTAAATCCAGGTTATTATTATATGCGGCCAGCCCCTTATTTAATGGCCGACCAGAAATGAATGGAATATTGGGTTATCCGACTACTGATAATACCAGGTGGAATAAAGCATTGGAAGCTGCTAATGAAGTAATGAGTTTGGGTCAATATACTCTTGTTGATCTTGGTACTCCGGCAAATCCAGGTTATGGATTTCAAAAAGTTTTCACCCTTCGTAAAAACACCGAATACATCCTGGCTGTGATGGCAGCTAATAACCGAACCCTGGAAGCTATTTGGGATCCGGCAACAAGAACCGGTACCGGTAGCGTAATGCCATACCAGGAATTAGTAGATGCTTTTGGTACAATTAATGGAAAACCAATTACCTCAGATATATTTTCCGGCACCAACCCAACCGGATATAATGCGGCTGATCCCTATGTTAACCGGGACCCGCGCTTCAACTGGAGCATCTTATTTAATGGCGGATTGCGTAGAAACGTGGCTACAACAATATCTGCTGTTAATACTTTTGTAGGTGCACCCCAGGATGGTTTTCCAATTACTAAAACCGGTTATTATTTAAGAAAGTTATTAGATGATAATACCATTGCCAGTAGTACTTCTTCTACCACCGAACGTTGCTTTCCACTTATTCGCTACGCTGAAATTTTATTAATCCATGCTGAAGCAAGCAACGAAGCAGGAAATATCAATGATGCATACACGCAGATTAAAGAGATTAGAAAAAGAGCCGGCATCCTTATCGGCACCGGTAATTATGGGCTCGAT